>JAGQHJ010000029.1 GCA_020431915.1 Cyanobacteria bacterium HKST-UBA04
TGCACCGACCCCCACGCCCACTCCTGCACCATACGCAGATACCGGTAACCGCACGGCGTTTGACGTGACCGTCAATACCTGGGACAACAACCGGGGCATGATTTACGGTGGCGATTTCAATATGGTTGTTTACAGCGCACTCAGCCGCCAGTCCATTAACAGCTATGCCCACGACAGTTCCAACATCAGCCCCAACCATCCCAATTACAACCCCAGAGCTGCTGAATCGTTTATGAATCAGCTGAGTCTGCAGTTTGACCAGGTTGATACCAACCATGACAACCAGCTGGATTTGGCCGAATTACAAGTGGTCGCGGCCCGAACCGGTGGCAACAACCAGCACATTACCATGTCAGATTTTACCGGGGTCACGACGCCCACCCCCACGCCAGCGCCTACGCCAACCCCTACGCCAACCCCTACGCCAACGCCGACACCAACCCCTACCCCGGCTAATACCTGGCAGGATACGGGTAACCGCACCGCTTTTGACGTCACGATTGAAGACTACTTTGCCAATGGCCCGACGGGTGCCATTCTGGGCGGTGATTTCCAGGTGGTCTTTTCTTCGTTACCCCAAGTCTTGGTTAACCGATGGGCCCTCAACAACGATGCCAGCCCCAACAACCCGCAGTACAACAAGCTGGGCGGCGAATCGTTTATGAACCAACTGAGTGCTCATTGGAATCAGATTGACACCAACCATGACAACAGCATTGACAAAGCCGAGTTCAAGGCCCTCGCCGCGCGTACCGGTGGGGACAATGGCCATATTACCATGGCCGACTTTAACTTCTAGTCCCCTGTTCCGGGGCGACGTTCAGTCGCTGCTCCCACCGGCTACCCTCCTGATGCTGTTTAAAGCGTTTGTGCACGCTACTTGACGATTGTAGCAATGATCCGGTCATGCGTTGCTGTCGGGTTGCCAGGATGCTTTGGGGTGATGCCGTTAGCTGGGTATTGTCGATGAGAGGCAGGCCGCTTTTGCTCTCCATCAAGGCGGCTTCCAACTCAGAAAGTGGGGTGTAGCAATTATCCCAGTGGTTGCACGTGGCGTAGGTACCCACTTTGCCGACATGGCTAACCAGGCTGCCAACCACAAAGCCGGCATTGGCCAGTCCCTTGCGAACCGAAGCCGCACCGCCGTAAGTCAGCACGGCCCCTTCTGCCGGTTGGCAAAGGCGATAGTATTGTTCAAACAACTGTTGGGTCCACAACTCGGGTTGCACCTTGGCCGAAAAGGCATCGTGGTAGATCAGGTCAATTGCAATATCTTGTATATACTGTACCAGCTGGCGGGCATCCCCCGTTACCAGGCGAAACCGTAAAAACCCCTCTATTGGGGCTTCTTGAAGAAATCGAAGGGCCCCGTCATGCGTCCGATAAGATGCATTATGTGCAAAACCCGTGTTGACCATGGTCATGGGTTCAGGGTGGAAATGCTGTTGGGTTTCGTCGCGCATGGCCAGAATATGGGGGTCACTTTCCATGGCAATGACGGATAAGGTGGCATCGGATCGAATGTGCCCCTGCTGTTTGAGTTGCCAGACATGATCAATGGCGGCCAGGGTATTAAAGCCCAGACCAAAAAACGGATCGAGCAAGGTGAGGTGGGTCTGCCATTGGTAGCGATCGGTGAAGCGGCTCGGTGCAATATAAAAAGCCCGGGCTTCCGTCAGGGCCCCATGGATGTTGTGGTAATGCTCCTGCACCTGTTCGTTGAAACAGGTGATGCTGCCGTCGCCGGTGGTTTTGGCAATGAGTGGCGTATGGGTTACAAGGGTCATGGGCGATCGATACTTGTTTTGCCAACGTCTCTCCCAGGAAAAAAGCGGGGAGGGTTACAGGCCCAAATTGTAACATCTCCAGTCACCGCTGCGGTGCAAGCTTGCACAAACCGGCTTTCAGACCGGTTGGCCATGTGGCCTGGGGGCTTGTGGTCGATAGGGAAAGCGAGCGGGCATGCCGTGCAAGATATTTACTGCGTCGGGTATTTATTTAAAGTTTTAATTTAGTAACAGCTAAAGCTTTAAGCTTAATTTATTTTAGGGATTTATTTTTTGCTCAAAAAAGTCTTGCGCGATTGTTTTATTTCATGTAAACTTAATTCTGTTCTTAAGCAAAAGAAATCAAGGATAAATTTTTCAATGGCTTCAAAGCTAAAGAAAAAAGCAAAAGAAAAACCGGTTGCCGGGACTGAGGCCGTGTCGGCTTCGGTGGCCAGTGTTGATAGCCTTGAAAAGCTGCTTGGAAAGACAGACAAGGAGCTGAAGCAGATTCAGCCCAAAATTGAAGCCCTGGAAAAACAGCTGGATGCCTTAAAAGAATTAAAGCTTCGTAAGCAGCGGTTGCTTACCCTTAAAATGAGCCTAATGGCTATGCTTGAATCGGATACGAAGCTTAATAAAGTGCTTGAGGCTTCACCGGGATTGGGCATGGGGCCTGCCGCCGTGCCGGGTTATGACGCCCTGAATAGTGCCTATACCTTTAGCCCGGAGGAAGCGTTTGCCCAGGTTCAGGGGCAGCTTCGGGCCACCAATTCGCTTAACTACCAGATTTTTCAGGCGGTTGTGTTTAACGGCGGCAAAGCTTCGACAGAGGCCATTAAGCAGTACCTGGTTGAAACCGAAGCCAAGCAACCCCAAACCGGTGAAGGCTTTGAGGCGATGAGTCTGAGCGAAATCTCGTCGCGGGCCAACTACCTGATTCGAAAAGGCATCCTGAATCCCCATCAACGAGGGGTGTTTTACACCCACCTGGGCTGGATGCCCGCAAACACCACGATTTAGTTGTCTCCAGTGGAACCGTGTTTTCCGCTTTTTCCGTTTTACTCTGAAATAACCTCACTTTAGTAATCTAGTTAGCGCCGGCGCACTTTCTCTTTTTTGTTTTGTAGCGTGCTTTATTTATCAGGGCTTCGGGATGTTCATTGCCGCCAAGCAGGCGGCATGCCATACAGCATGTTTCCGCCGTAAGGTTTGCGGTGGTTTCAGGTGATTGACGGCGTTTAGGTGCCGGCAATCAGTTTGGTGGCCACGTCGTCGCTGCCGGATAATACCGTGGCCAGAACGTTGTTGCAGGTGCCCTCGGTTTCGTCATGGTCGCAGAAGTTGTTGTTGGAAGCTTCGGCGTTGGCATCGTCTAAGCTGGACCAGTAGAAGGCCTTGGTGGTGCTACTGCCCCGGTTGATGAACTGGCCTAGAAATTGGTCGCTGCCGATGAGGTTTTTTCCGCTGGTACCGTCCAAATCAATGCAGATGACATGGTAGTCATTGGCTGCCGATACGGTTAGGCCTGAAATAAAGGCACCACTGGGCAACGTGATGGTACCACCCCCTAAGTCGGAGCAATCGTCTCCCACCCCAGCCGTATAACCGGCCGGAGCCGAGGCGGAGGTGTAGTCCAGGTAGTTGATGTCATCGGCCAGGTAGGCATACAGCCCGGCCGTGGGAAACGGCAGGCCCGCCATCTTGTTGCTGTAATAGGCATCTTCAAGCATCCCCACGGCCTCGCGTATGACCGACCCGGATCGTTGATCCGAAACGGTTTTGAGGACCTTGGGGATAAAATGGGCGGAAATCACGCCAAGTAGCATCAGAGCGATGGCAGCATCCGCTAAGGTAAAACCGGGTTGTTTCATTGCACCATAATAAACAGCCGCTGTCGGGCTGCTGTGTCTTGTATAAGGTCATGCATGAGAATACTGGTGTGGGTATCGGCCTGACTGCCACGACCTTGATATTTGGGCGTAAACCCCTGTTTCTATCGTCCGGTTAATTGAGCCGGCGCTGGTCCAATAGTGCCATTAGCCGCTCCTTCTCAATGGGGTCGGCCAGCTGAACCCTGCCCAGGCTTTTGACCGGTAAAACCAGCGTAATGGCCTGGCCAGAGCGGTTTTTCTTGTCCTGCCCCATGGCGGCTACCATGCTACCGGTGTCTATCGGTTCGGGCGGGGTGGTAGGCAGGTCCAGCTGTCTGAGCAGGTCAATCCCTTTTTCGGCCAGGCTGGGGTCAATCATGTTGAGCTGGGCGGCCACAAACAGGGCGTCGGCCATGCCGATGGCCACGGCTTCGCCGTGGTTCAGGCGGTGGTTCAGCAGGGTTTCATAGGCATGGCCGAAGGTATGGCCAAAATTCAGCAAGGCACGGTGGCCACTGGTTTCCTTTGCATCGGCCTGGACCACGGCGGCCTTGAGCTGGCAGCAACTGGCAATCAGGGAAACCCAGTCGATGTTGAGGGCTTGGCGGAAGGATGGGGTTGAAACCGTTTCAAGTACATTAATCTTGGTTTCTGTACCAATGCTGTCCTGAATAAAGCCATATTTGGCAATTTCAGCCAGGCCGCATCCAATTTCCCGCTCTGGCAGGCTGGTTATGGTGTCTGGGTCAATAATAACCAGGTGGGGCTGGTAGAATGCCCCAATCCAGTTTTTAAGCCGATGGTGGTTCACCCCGGTTTTGCCCCCTACCGAGGAGTCGACCTGGGCCAGCAGGCTGGTGGGAACCTGGATGAGCCGGACGCCGCGCAGGATGCTGGCTGCGAAAAAGCCGGCCATATCACCGATAATGCCCCCTCCCAAGGCTATTACGGCGTCATTGCGCTTGAATTCGAAGGCCTCGGCCGCCTCAAACAGCGCAGCCATTCCGGCCAGGGTCTTGTTGGTCTCGCCGCCGGGCAAGATGACAGAGGCTACTTGGCAGCCATGGGCTTCAAGCTGTGCCTGCATGGCTGTGCCGTACAACGGGGCCACGGTTTGGTCGGTTACCAGCAATAGCCGCTTTGGTGGCGGGCCTTGGTTGCAGAGATGGGTTTCAATCAGCTCGGCACAATGGGCCAGCAACCCCTTTCCAATCACAATGGGGTGCCGGCTGGGTTGTCCGTCCAGTTCAATGCTTAGGGTCGTGTGGGACGGGGCGGTCATGGCAGGGTGTCGAGCCATTCGATAATGTCCTCAATGACGTCGTCGGAGGTCCGGTTGTGGGTTTCCACGGTAAAGTCCGAGCGGGTATAGTAGGGCTCTCGGGCCTTGAAGCGCTCTTGGAACAGGTTTTCGGTATCGGGTTCGTTAAGCAGGGGACGGTCTTTCAGGCTGAAGGCGGCCCGTTCGAACAGTACGTCGACGGGGGCTTTGAGGTAAACCAGAACCCCGGACCGGGATGCCGGGTAAAACGTCTCAATGCGGGTCAAGGTGCCTCCGCCTGCCGACACCACGTAGTGGTGCCGTCGGCTCAGGCGTTCAATCAGCTCGTTTTCCGCCTGGCGGAACACCCGTTCACCGTGCTTTTCAAAAATACCGGAGATACTGGATTTAAACTTCTTCTCCAGTGCCTTGTCCGTGTCCGTGTACTTGTACCCCAGCTGCTTGGCCAGGCGCCTGCCAATGGTCGATTTGCCGGCCCCCATGTAACCGGTTAAAAAAATCAGGCTTTTGTCTTTCTGTAAAAACATAAGGCGGGCAGGCGAGACTGCTTTAAACAACGTGACGGGCAACGTACAACGTCCATGCACCCGATGCACCCTATGATACCAGGTGTTAAACGCCTTGTTGTAGGCCATCTTAACAAAAGCGCCCCGGTTCTCCCAAGAGGAAGCCTTGTAAAGTCTGGCTCGGCCTACGCTGGTGTGGCCCTTCTGTTTGTGTAATATGTAGTAGATTGAGTTCAATGGATGATTTGGCCCACGTCATCGCTATGGCATACCCGTTAATGACCGATGTTGCGGCGGTACCCGCCGTACCCGCAAACCGTGCCCAACAGCGCCTCCGATTTGGCCTGTCGGCAGGGCCGTTGCCGGTAATGCCTTTTTCCGTGGTGTTTCAAAACAACCAGATTCTGAACCGCGAATTTATTGATGCCTTTGGTATATTCCCGTCGCGCATGGTGGCGGCCCGAAATACCAACGAGAAGCTGGAGATTTTTATTGATCACGCGGCATGGTGGGTGTGTGGCATGGCGGTGCCCTTGCTCATTGGCCGGCGGTATAATGACGCGGTGGCAAGCAAGCTGGCTCGTACGTTTCACCTGCACCCCCCGAAAATAAACCTGCCCAAGTCCGGCAAGTCGTGGCTTGGGCGATTTGTAGACCGTGTTAGCCTGTATGGCCGTACATCGGCGCTGCAAGTGCCTTGGCAATGGCTGGACCGATCGACTGTCTTTAAGCGATCCGGGTCGGCCATGGCGGTGGTGGCCAAGGAAATGGGTTGTCGCGATGTGCCCCACCTAAACGCGCTGCTCAAGGACGAAGCCTTTCGTAGCGCTGTGCTGAAGGGGAAAACCAACTTGCTGGTGATTGATACCGTGGGAAACATGTTCAACGGGCTGATCAGCTTCTTTGGCCGCAACTGGATTACGCGCTACCTGATTGGGCATGAGGGGTTTAGCGGAGAGTTGAAGTACGCGTCGAAAGATTACATGGAAGAACAGTCGACCACGTACCAGAAGAACCAGCGAAAACTATTTCGAAATGCCGTGTTGAGCAGTGTGCTGGGTAGTATTACCGGCTTACCCCTGTTTATTCGCGGTACGTTGGCACTCAAGCGTCCTGGCACGCTCGGTAAGACGCTAAAGCAGGTTTTGCCGGCGCTTAACTACAGCAATGCCATTTTTATGAGCAAGTGGGCTGTTTTGTGGAGTGCCGTGTTCAGCTACATGATTCCCTCCCTGCTGGCCTCGCGCGACAAGCATGAATTTCGTGAGACGCTGGTCCGCGATATTTTACTGTTTGGCGCTTATACGGTGGGAGATGACATGGCCTATAAATGGGGCAGTCAGGCGCTGCAACGCAACGTTAAGTCTGGATTGAAACCGTCGGTCAACTTCCTAAAACGGGTGCCGGGTAAGGGCAGCCATGCGGTTTCGCTCGAATCGATTGTCCGGCAGGTCGGTGACACGCATCCGGCTTACCGATGGATGCGGACCAACTTCTGGGGCAGCCTGATTTTTGCCACGCTGCTCAGCGGTCTGGCCGTGCCGTTGATGAACAACTGGTACACCAAGAAGAAAGTGCTGGAGGATATGGGTACCCCCGCCCCGCCCCGCTCCCGATCAGAAAAATCAGAAAAATCAGCAAAAGCAGAAAAACCAGAAATACAGGCACCGGTTTTCCCCGTCACTGACCGGCTCCTTATGCCTATGCCTCAACGACCCGTACCTCAACAACCGTTTTTGCAAGGGCAGCGCATTGGCCCGGTAATCCGCTCGCTGGCGCCAGCTCCCTTTGTACCGCCTGGGTGGTCCCGTGATACTTACGGGACTTATGATACTTATGGGGCTTTCCCCCGCCAGGCTTATGGAATTTACGGTGTTTACGGCGTTACTGGGGCTTAATAGCGCTGAATAATATTGCTTTGGCCACTGTTGATGGTGCCGGGATCCCCGAAGTGATCGATGGTGTGCACCCGGCTTTTTAGGCTGTTGATTTCGGTGCTTTGCTGGTTCAGGGTGGCTTGTATCTGGCTAATTTGCCCCTGAATCTGGCTGAGCTGGCTGCTGAGTTCGGAAAATTTTTGGTCGGCGTTGCTGTTTGACGAGGCTGTGCTGCGGTGGCTTTCGGTACTGGCGTTGTTGAGACTCGTCACCGCATTGCTGACGTCCTTGAGTCGGCGGTCGAGCTTGAGCAGGTTTTTGTAGATCGTGACAATGGCCTCATTGAGTTTTTGGATGTCGGCCTGCGAGGCAATTTCGTCTTCCGGGGCCAGAGGACGGCTATCGGCTTCTTTGACGGCAATTTGCAGGGGCGCGGGCATTTGGCGTGTTTGAGGCGGCTGGCACCAGGCAGGCTGGGCGGCCAGCAAAAAACCGGTTGCGACCAACAGGCGGATCAGGGAGGGGTGGCTCGGCATAGACAAGGACATCAGGCTCCAGGGGCTCCAAGGGATTGAGGCCGTCGTCGGCGAGAGGGGTGGAGGGAGACGATCGGCGGCAGATCAAGGCTTATATACCCTGTATTATAGGTCGTCTGCCGACGTATGACCACCGGGGCCGGAGGGGCCGACAACGCGTGTAACAAATTGTTCACAGACACAGGCCATAGGGCAACTGGGACCGTTGAGGGTGGTTTTATGAGTATCACCCTCTTCAACGAGACATTTAGACTCCCCCGCACCCTCTCTGCGAGACACAGGTTTCTGTGAAACAACCGGTTGCTGATGCCGAGGGTACCCCGACAAACGCCTGATGCGGGTACTTTGACAGCCATTGTGAACCGTTTAAATCATGCGCTCCCGACTTGCCCCCTGTGCTCCAAAACCTGATTCCCCTTGAGTTTATTTCTAAGTTTACCCCTGAGTCTTCCTCTGATTCATCCAGTTACCATACCGAGTTAAAGGGCCCCCCTGATGCCTTATCCCCTTAGCCCCATTGCTGCCCCATTTGCCCCCAATCCCGTTTTTGCGCCAGGTTTGGCAGCGCCTGTTTCATCTGTTCCCCTTGCTTCAGCCCCCCAGGTTTCCGTTGCTCAGCAGCCGGCTCAGCCTGGTGGTAGCGCCTCGATTATTACCATTAACATTCCGGGGGCCACGGCCATTGGTAGCCAAGTTGGCGGCCAGCTTGGCACTCAACTTGGTACTCAAGGGAGTAGTGGGGTTTCAGCCAATCTGGGGCTACCGACGAATGGTCTGGTTCAGCAGCAGCCGGCCCCGGACCAGTTTGCCAATACACTCTCTCCATTTCCGCCAGGCCAGCCCGACTTGTCGATGGCAGGCTCGCCCCAGCAATACCTGGTGAACTTGTTTAACAATGCCCGCCAGGCCATTGCCGACTACCTCAATGCCGCCAATCAGCTCCAGAATGTGGCGGTCCAGCAGCACTTCCCCGTCGCCATGCCGCCGACTGCCGCACCGCCTCCGTTGCCTCCGGCACCCGGTTTCCCCCCTCCAGGCTTTCCACCTCCAGGCGCCCCTATGCCCGGATTTGGTCCCCCGCCGTTTCTAGCCGGCCCGCCGCCTCAACCAGGCTTTTTGCCCCCACCACCAGGAGGCTTCCCGCCGCCTGAGCTGATGGGCCCGTCGCTTCCACAAGGCTTCCCACCGCCCCCACCAGGAGGCTTTCCGCCACCTTTGCCTGGGCAACCGCTGCCCCCGTTTGTACCGATTGGGGCCCCCTCGGCAATTCCGCCGGTGATGGGACCGGCTTCGGGTATCGGCGTGTTACCGTCACCGGGGTTGCTTCCGCCACCCATTGGCCGCCCACCGTTCTAGCCTTAATGACGAATAAACCCCGCAGCCCGGTTGTTCCGGTTGCGGGGTTTAAAATTTGTCGTGATGCGGTGTACACGGGCACGCGCGTGCGCCTGGGCAGCGGGCTGTGTACGAAGTTTAGGCGGCGCCGGTAAGGGCCACCTTTACGGCAGCAAACGGTGACGTGATGAGACCGAAAATGCCGTTTTTAAAGACGGTGATACTGTTGGAAAACAGCAGTCTTTGCTCTTCGGACAGTCTGGATTTATCCAGTTTTTTGGATTTAAACGTGAAGTAGCTGAGCATAAAGCCGATAACCAGGCCGCTGAGCCCCATCACGATTTCCATCACCGGCACCATAAAAATGCGGAAGAGCTTATTGCCGAAGTTTTCCTTCATCGTGTCGCACAGCATGTCGTCCAAATCAGCATCAAATTCGGAGGGGTGCATCATCTCCGGCATCATGGGCTGAAAGGGCGATTCCATGCCTGCGTGACAGTTTGTGTTGCCGTGCTTGGAAGCAGGCATCGGCGGCAGTGGTACCGGCATCGAGCCGCGGTACGGTACGCCGTGATAATCCATGTGAGTTGGGTCATCGTTGATGGATGACGGTTCACTGACCGCATCCATGATGGGGCTGAACACCGGGTGACCCATCATGGGGTTGCCGGGCATGCGGCCCAAATGGTTTTCATAAAGCTGGTTTTGGCGTTCGATTTGTTCAATCAGTTCACGCTCATTACCGCCGTCAAAGCGACGCTTTTTATATTCAAGCACCAACGGTTTACGATTTTGTCTAGAGGACATACCTGCACCCCTTCCAAAGAGAGATTATTACCACACACCAGGTTGGTAAATCTTGTTAACTTGTATCAAACACTCTATATATGCATGCATAAAACCCATGGATTCCCCGTTCTGTGATAGTAAAGATGGGTAGGCTGGCCACATTTTTACAATTTTTTAAGCCGGCGCTGCCGGCCTTGAGCCAAGTCAGGGTTCAGTCAGGTGTTGAGGGCCTTGAGCAGGTTGACAACCGTGCTTTGGGCGGCTGCCGGAACCGTCAGTTTGAGGCGGTAGGGGTGCGATTCCTGGCGGTTGGGCAGGTGTACGTACTGCAACCGGTGCACAACGATCCCCTGCTCAAGCAGGGTGGTGCACAGTTGGGCCAGATCGGCAGAAGACATGGCATTGACCGGGTGCTCTAGGGTGACGGATTGGTTGGGGTCACTGGTCATGGGCGGTGTAAGGGCAGGTTAACGGGCTGGTAAAGTGGCGTGCACGAACCTTTTTTTCTCTCTTTTCCCGTGCCTTCCCCGCTCGTTGGCTCATCAAGTTACTAAATCACTAAGCCAAAATGATCCAAAGCGCTGGTTACGGTTAGGGACTGTCGCCAGCGCCTGACGAGGTGGAAGAACTGGCCCGGGTGGCTTCGCGCAGTTTGACTTTTTCCGTGAACCCGATTTGTTGAAGCACCTCGTAGGCCTTGGCGCCCATCGGGCTTCGAGGTTGAGACTGCACGACCTTGGAGAGGTTCTTGATGGCCGTCGAATAGTCCTTTTGTCCAAGGGCGGCCATGCCCAACTGGAAGAAGGCTTTGTCGCGCAGGACGGCAAACTGTAGCGCCAGTTGTTTTTCCAGTTCGGCCTGGACCTGGGCACTGCTGACTTCCTTGAGCGTCTTGTACAGGTTGATGTGGACTTCCGTGGCATCAACAAGCCACTGTTTCAGTTTGGTCAACTCATCGACGGCCTGGCTGTACTGCTGGCGATCAATCATGTCGGCCGTGCTGTCAAGCTGTCTGGCAGAGGTTGTGATACCCAGCGGATTTGCCGGATCGTCGACGGCCACGTAATCGTTCTTGTCCACATAGTCGTCGGTTTGAACCGGGCGTTCCACCTCAAGCGAATCCACCTCTTTGCTGATGGGGCTGGTGATGTGCACCTTGGGTTTCTTCTGCTGGGCCTGGGCGGCAGCCTGTTGCTGTTCAACGGCTTGCTGCTGCTCTTCGGCGGCTTCTTTCTTGACCCGCTTGTTGGCTTCTTTCTTGTCGTCGTCGCTTAGTTTGCCCTGTTCCTGCTTGATCTTTTCGGCGGCCGTCATGTCTTCCGCCTTGACTTCTTCCACGTCGTCATTCTTGTTGAAAGGCCATAATGCGCTGGCGGTTGGGGCCATCGGCACCGAGACGGCCAACGTCAGACAGGTTAATAACGAGCAGAGTAGGGGTGCATGAGGTATGCGGGCTGCAGTGGGCATCATGTGCTGGGGCTCCCGAGATCGTCGCCAAGAATAATGGTATAACTGGTTCGTCCACATTGATTTGATTCAAATGTAGACCCATGGGGTGAAAAAATCAACTGAACGTCGCTAAACCGCTTGTTGTAACGTTTTAGCCGACTCAATAGCTTACGGGCCGTGGCGCTGCTGTCTGCCGTGTGGGTAACAAACTGGCTGCGGGTCGGCTTGATTTGTACGGCACACCCAATATGGTAGCCGGCATCGCTTAATTCGGCCTGCAAGGGTTCAATGCGATCCTTTTGGGTTTTGGTGTACAACAGCCCGATGGAAGGGCCTTCGTCGGTGGGGTGCACCATGGTATTGGTGGCGGTCAGGCCAATAATCAACCGGTTTAACACCTGTTCGGCGGCTTCGCGGTTTATCAGCCAGTAGCTTATCCCGTCGCTGTAGCCGGGGTAACCGGGCAGGGTGGCTGCGTTGATTTGATCCGGCTTAATGTCCTGGGCAAACAGGGCCAGGCGGCTCAGGTCGGCATCATTCATATCGGTCAGGAGGAACTTGTTTTTCACGTCGAGCAGGGGCTTGAGGTGGAAGAGGGCCGTGACGCCTTTCATCTTTTTGGAGAAGGCCTGTATAAAAGCTTGCTGGCGACGAATACGACCAATATCACCCAGGGCGTCATGGCGGAAGCGCATGAACCCTTCGGCTTCTACTCCGTCGAGGTGGTTCAAGCCGCGCTCCAGGTTGATGTCGAGCTTGGCCGTGCGATCCCGGTAGCGCATGGGTTGGTCAATATAAATGTCGACCCCGCCTACGGCATCAACCGCCTCGCGTACCCCGGCCAGGTTGGCCACGATGTAGTTGTCGACGTGCACGCCAAAGGATTCCTCAATGGTGGCCTTGGCCAAATCGATACCGCCGAAGGCAAAAGCGGCATTCAGCTTGGCAACGCCACCACTGTTGGCCAGGTATACCTTGCTGTCGCGCGGCAGCGATACGATGTTGATTTCGTGACGGCCCGAATCCAGACGCACCAGCATAATGGTGTCGGTTCGTACCCCGTCAAAGTGATGATTCTGGTTCATGCCCCGGCCCGGCATATCCACACCCATTACCAGAATGACCCGGCTGGTACCAAACCCGCTTAGGCCGGGAAAGATATCGCCGACCTGCAGAATATTGTCAACGACATTTGTCGTTGTGTGGTTGTTGGGGAAAAACACGTGCAAGCCGACAAAAAACAGCAGTACACCGGATAAAATACCCGACAGGACCGTCAGTAGCAGGGGTCTGGTAATGTTTTTCGGGGGATGTTGAGCAAAGGACATGGGCAGTAGGGGGGTGGTGGGGGGTGGTTTTCTTTCACATCAGCCTGGGGTTTGGGAACTCTAAACTGGTGGAACCAGGGAAATTAAGGGAAACAAGGGGCGTTACGCTCAGCCATGAGATCGAGTTACTTTAGCATAAGGAGGGGGGTGGAATAAAGCGGTAAAACTTGCAGTTTGCCCGCTAAAACCGGGGTGGGAGGCCGACTTTACAATGACGACTGTAATAAAGTAGGGAATGGCGGGCTATGGCCGGGCGGGGCCGTTGTTTGCCTGGCTAGCTAATACGGGTCATAGTCGCTGGGGCTTGTCGGCACTACAATAAATGGTTTGGCAACCTTGAGCCATCACGTTCAGCCATAAAGACGTTTGTCGTGCCCAAAAGATTCCGTTTCAATTTAAGTCAGCCGTTTTTAAGGCGCTTGCCATGGGGGTGGTTGTGGTTGGCCGGGTGTTGCAGTTTCTGTGTGTTGCATGCGGGGGGCCTGATAGGCGCTGTGCCGGCGGCCTTTGCCGAGTCGGCTATGTCGGCTGAGACAGGGTCGGATCATCTTGAGCCCAGACGGCATGCGACGGGGCAACCAGAGCCGTTGCAGCCGGTTGTGCTGGAGTCCGGGGTGGTTCATACCAACAGGGCCGATACGCTTGCCCAAACCGATGGTGCATCGACGATCGGTGGGACCGATGGGCTGGAATCGACCAAGCCGACGCTTGAAGCCGAAACGGGCTGGAGCAAGGTGGATGTACCTGCCGGTACGCTGGACTCGATAAAACCCGTGTTTGCCATGCCCGACAACGGTCAGTTGGCCTTGTCGCTGGTGCAGCTGTTACGGTTGGCCGACGGGCAGAACATCGAGATAAAGGTGGGTGAACAATCGTACAAGGAAAAACGTGCCGACTACCTGGCCCGGCTCAGCGACTTGTTGCCTGATGTGGGGATGCAGCATGGGATCTCGCGTTTTGTGGGGCAGATCCAGGTGTTTGGCAACCAGGCGTTCAACATTGCCCGGACCACCATCAATCCCCAGCTTTCGCTCAACTATGTGGTGAAGACCGGGGGCACTGATTTTTTTGAAATCCAGGCCAGCCGCAAGCGAAAAAAAGCGCAGTCGGCCCAGCTGGAAAGCACCCGACAAACCATTCTGGGCCTGACGGCCAAAACCTATTACGAGCTGAAGCGGGCCTATTGGGCCCGGGCCATTGCCCTGCAGGGCATGCGCGAAACCCAGCTGGAACTGGACATTACCCAGGGCCGTTTGGACGAGGGGGTGGGCATTAAGCTCGATGTGCTGCAAAGCCAAAGTAATTTGGAAGGCCAGCGCTATGGCCAGGTGGATGCCGAGCGGACGGTAGCCACCCAGGCCCATAAACTGGCGCAGTTGCTCGATATTGACTTTGACACGAACCTGGTTCCCGACCAGCTTGAGACCTATATTGTGCCGCTGATTCCCGACGACATTCCCGTGGGACGACTGGTGGCCACGGCCATAGCCAACAACCCCGACTTGCTCTACCTCGATGAACTCCAGGCGGCTGGGGTGGCCGACCTGCGTGCCAAAATCTCGGAGTACATGCCCACCGTTAACTTGGTAAGTAGTTTTGGGGCTGTGGGGCCGGAATACGAAAGCCTGGGGCGTCAATACTTTGCCGGGTTTACCATGACCCTGGACTGGTTGAATAACCTGGGGACGGAGAAACCCATTGAAATTTATCAGTTAAAAGCCATCCGAAAGGGGTTACGCTACAGTTACAACCTCAAGCGGTCCCAGCTTCGAGAGGCGGTGTATAACGATTACGTGGGGCTGCAATCCAGCCTGTCGCAGATTACTGTGGCGCGCAAACGGGTAACATTGGCCCAAGAAGCTTTTTACTTTGCCATTGGCCGTCTCAAGGAAGGGGTTGGTACCCAGCTTCAGGTACAAAACGCCCTGACTGACTTGGCTGAAGCCCGGGGCGATTTGCTGGATGCCTTCATCGATTACAACCAGACCCAGGTGAACCTGATCCAGTCGTTGGGCTTGGCCTCGCCCGAGACCCTGACCCATGGCATAACCGTTGACCAGCTTGAACCGTTGCCGTCCCCCGCAACCGCCAAAGGAGCCGCCCGTCCATGATGCCGCGCCAGCAACCCGAAACATCACCGTCACCTGCCCGAGGGGGTATGCTGGGCTTTTTTACCTCGCCCAAGGGGGTGCTGATTGGGTTTTTGCTATTGGTGGTGTTGGTGGTGGCCGGCAAACTGGGGTGGATGTTTACCCATATGGGGGGGTGGCATGCCGATGACCGGGCCCATGTCACGGTTGATCGCGTTATGGCCCAAACGGTGCCGGTTTTTTATGAAACCGTTGGGACACTGCAGTCGGACTACAAGGCCACCATGCGCCCGGAAACCGATGCCGTGGTGGAACGGGTGCTGGTCAAGGAAGGTCAGTTGGTCAAGACCGGGCAGCCCCTGCTTCAGCTTCGGGCGCGTCGCCAGGGGGCCCAGTTGGCCCAGGCCGAAGCCGAGGTGGTTGACGTCAAAAGCCAGTTGGCTTCGAGCCAGCTGCAGCTTGAGAAGGCCCAGGATGATTTGGCTGCCGCCGCTGCCCGGTGGAAGCTGGCCCAGGTGGAGCATACCCGCTACGACAACCTGCTGAAACGGGATTTTGTCAGCAAGCAGGAAGCTGAGCAGAAGTGGGCGGCCTATGAAGAAGCCAAGGCCCAGTATGAGGCTGCCCAAACCCAGGTGGCTATTGCCGAGGAAGCAATTGACACTGTGCGGGCAGGTCTGGTAGGTGCCCGGGCCAGCCAGCGGTTGGCCCAGGTGGGGGTTCAGGAAACGGTTATTCGTGCCCCCTTTGATGGCCGGGTGGGGGCCCGTCGGGTGAATCCTGGCGACTATGTGACCAGCCAAAGCGAGGTGGCCGAGGTGGTAGCCGGCGGGGCCTTGAAGGTTGAGGTTCATGTGCCGCAGCGCTATATGGCCGACTTGGCGGCCGGCACCCATGTCGAGTTTCGGGCCGAGGCGTATGAGGAGACTATTTTTAAGGGCCAGGTGCGCTTTGTGTCACCCTCGGTCGATGAAGCCTCCCAGACGCTGCTGGCCAAGGCCACCATCGGCAACGCCGACGGTCGGCTCAAGCCGGGCCAGTATGGCCGGGTTCGACTTATCTTTGGCCATCGTTTCAATGCCCTGGTGGTGCCCGAACAGAGTATTGTGCCCTTGGGCAGCAAGTTTTACGTGTACCGGGTGGTGCGCATCGAAGGCAAACCGACGGCTTCTCTGACCGAGGTAAAAACGGGTATCCGCAGCCATGGGCAGGTCGAGATTATCCAGGGGCTGTCGGCCGAGGATCGGGTGATTAGCGGTGGGATTCAGTTCCTGACCGATGGCAAGGGGCTGATTATTGACCGCCCCAAAGCGTCTTCGGGTGCCACAACCCAAACGCCCCAGACGTCTCAGACGACCGGTGATGAATCGACCACTGATAAACCCACTGCCGATAAATCCACCGCGGACAAGCCGGCCCTACCCACTCGTATTGAAAAGCACTAACCGACACACCTGCGCACGCACGCAACCAACCAATACATAAGGTACCCCCACACCGATGCAGCTCCCCGAACTGTCCATACGACGCCCCGTCCTGGCCACGGTCATGTCGTTAATTTTATTACTGCTGGGGGGCATTAGCTACTTTAACCTGCCGGTGCGCGAATACCCCGACATCGAGTTTCCCGTCGTATCGGTGGCCACGGTGTACATCGGGGCCAGTCCAGAAACGGTGGAAACCTCGGTTACCGAACCGCTTGAGGAAGTACTCAGTACCGTCGAAGGCCTGAAAACCCTGACGTCTTCGAGCAAGGAAGAGATTAGCGAAATTACCCTTGAGTTTGACCTGGACAAGGACGTGGACATTGCAGCCCAGGACGTTCGGGACCGGGTGGCCCGGGTGCGCGGCACCCTGCCCGAGGATGTGGAAGACCCCATAGTCAGCAAACTCGATGCCGATGCCCAGGCCATTATCTGGCTGGCTTTGTATGCCGACAAGCATGCCAAAACCCAGTACAGCCTGCTGCAGTTGTCCGATATTGCCGATCGCCAGATCAAGGACGTGCTGCAGACGGTACGTGGGGTGGGGCAGGTGTATATTGGCGGTAACCGCGAGTATGCCATGCGGGTGTGGATCGATCCGCAAAAATTGTCGGGTCGGGGCCTGGCCATTAGCGATGTGGAGGCCACCCTGCGCAACAACAACATTGAACTGCCCTCGGGTCGTGTTGAAGGGCAGTTTGTGGAGTTTACGGTTCGTACCGAGGGCGAGCTGGTTAAGCCCGAGGCGTTTGGCCAGCTGGTGATTCGTCAGACCGACAGCGGCCCGGTGTACTTGCGCGACGTGGCCCGGGTGGAAGTGGGGGCCAAGGATTACCGAACCCAGGTGCGGTTTAACGGCCAACCAGCCATTGGCCTGGGGATTATCAAGCAGTCCAAAAGCAACACCCTCGAGGTGGCCCGTGGGGTGAAGGACAAGCTGGCCGACATCCGGCGCCTGCTGCCTGCCGGTGTCAACATTACGGAAGGCTATGACGGGTCGGTGTTTATCGAGCGATCCATCAACGAGGTACAGCAGAACCTGGTTTTTGCCGCTCTGCTCGTTATCCTGGTCATTTACGCCTTCCTTAAAAACACCCGGTCGGCCTTGATCCCCGCTTTGTCGATTCCCATTTCCGTTATTTTCACCTTTGCCATGATGGCGGCGCTGAATTTTACCATCAACACCTTTACCCTGCTGGCCCTGACGTTGGCCATTGGCTTGGTGGTTGACGACACGATTATCATGCTCGAGAACATCTACCGCTACATCGAGCAGGGCCTTAACCCCATTGAGGCCGGTATACGCGGGTCGCGCGAGATTATTTTTGCCGTTATCTCAACCACCGTTACCCTTGTCAGCGTGTTTTTGCCCATTGGTTTCGTGTCGGGTACGCTGGGCCGCTTGTTCTTTGAATTTGCCCTGACGATGAGCGGGGCTGTCATTACGTCCAGTTTTGTGGCGTTGACGCTGGCCCCGATGCTCAGTGCACGGTGGTTGCGTAAGCCCGACGCTACCACGTCACGCCGTCGTCCACGCCCGGTTTATATGGGGTGGTGGGGACGGCTGGTTGGGGTCTGGCAGCGTTTGGATGCGTGGGCCCGCAGCCTGGCCGATCGCTATGCCAACAGCCTGGACTGGGCACTGGCGCATCCGCGCTGGGTGATTGGGGTAAGCGTCATCTTTGTGCTGGTGGGGTTTTCTACCCTGAAGTTTTTGCCCAGCAACTTCCTACCCATCGAGGATCGGGGCACCATTGTCACCATTATCCGCTCGCCGGAGGGTAGTACCATGGAGCTGACGGACAAGGCCTTGCGCAAGGCCGAAGCCATTTACGCCTCGCTGCCCGAAACCGAGCGTTATTTTTCCGTCATCGGCTTGTCTCGAAACGGGCCGGGTCGGGTCAACGAGGCCCTGATGTTTACGGCCCTCAAGCCGTGGGAGGCACGATCGGTTAAGCAGCAGGATATTGTGGCCGGGCTGTTTGGCCGCATGTTTACCGAAATTCCGGAAGCCTTTACCCTGCCCATCAACACGCCCTCTGGGCCGGTGCACAACTTTAACCCGCCGCTGCAGTTTGTGTTGAAGGGACAGAGCATTCCGCAGCTTTACGAGAATGCCCAGAAGATTTTGGAAGGCCTGGCCAAGGTGCCGGGGGTGATTCGGCCCGACAGCAACCTGAAGCTGGATAAGCCGCAGATTCGGGTGGACTTGCTGCGCGAGCAGATGGCCCGGCTGGGCCTGACGGTGCGCGATGTGTCGCGGGCCCTGCAGATTCTGCTTGGCAGCCAAGAGGTAACCAGTTTCAAGGTGGGCAGCCGGACCTACGATGTGATGGTGCAGGCTGAGCAGGCCTACCGCGACACGCCCCAGTCCATTTACGGCATCCAGATTAAGAACGGTCAGGGTAACTTGATTCCCCTGGCCAACGCGGTCCAGATTACCGAAACGGTGGGGCCCAAGGAGATTAACCACTACAACCGCCAGCGTTCGGCTACCATTAGCGGGGCCGTGCTGCCGTTTATTTCACTGGGCCAAGCCATTGACGCCACCCGTGGTATTGCCCAAAAGGTACTGCCGACGACCATTACCACGGAACTGGCCGGCGAGAGCAAGGAATTCGAAGACACCAACAACGCCTTCATCGGCTTGTTCCTGCTGGCCCTGATGTTTGTTTTCCTGGTGCTCAGTGCCCAGTTCGAGAGCTTCATCTCGCCCTTCATCATTTTGCTCACGGTGCCGCTGGCCGTTGGGGGTGCCTTCTTGTCGGTGTTCCTTATTGGGGCCAGCATGAACGTCTATACCCAGATCGGCCTGGTACTGCTCATTGGCCTGGTGACCAAGAACGGTATCTTGATTGTGGAGTTTGCCAACCAGAACCGCCAGCACCGGGGCATGGATCGGGCAAAGGCCGTGTACGAGGCAGCCCGGATCCGGCTTCGTCCCATTATGATGACCTCGGTGACGGTGGTTTTTGGGGCCATACCGTTGGTGCTGTCTGCAGGGCCTGGTGCCGAAAGCCGTTTTCCCCTGGGAGTGGTCATTATCGGGGGCATGCTCTTCTCCACCTTCCTGACGCTGTTTCTGATTCCGGTGGTCTACAGCCTGCTGGCCCCTGAGACCCTTGAACCCCAACTTGAGGTTGATTGAGAGGTTAACTGATATGCCTGCTGCCCCCTCCCTCCCCCCGGTTCCCGTTAAAGCCGCTGTCTGGCTGTTGCCGCTGGTTCTGGCATTTGCCGGTCTAGGCATGCTCATTTTGGACTTGCGTCACCCGGTTCGCGAGACGGATCAGTGCCAGCTGGTTGGCCGGGGTGCGTTGCTCAAGCCCTTCAAGGCCCAGACGCCTAAGATTCTATACAAACGTACCATCCACGAGGCGGCCGATATCGGCTTTCAGTGCAAAAAATACGGTAACATTCTGGTCAACGACGATATCCGCATGGTTCTCGATCCTGGGCAACCGGTTGAGCTGGTTATTAAGCGCTATAAATGGGTTCCTACCCAGTACCATTTCCAGGTACCCGTGGTAACCAACACCCCGGCCCACTTGAACTAGGCTTTGTTTGACTGTCTGCCTGCCGCATTTGGGGCGGGCTGCTGCAAACAGTCGATTTTTGAATACTATAATGGTAGTTAGAATGGAGAATCGGGTGGATTTGGCCGATACACAGGCACAAGCCCTTTTTCCAAGCTGAGAATGACCGCCTTATGCTTAGCCTAGCCCTTCGTTGCCGTACTGTGGCCTGGTTGGTGCTTCTGTTTCTTGGGCTGGGCCTCTTGCCAAGTAGTAATGCCGAAGCGCCCATCTGGGGCGATTCGCCGCCTGCCATTCGGCCTGCCGATGGCCAGCAAGCGCCGGTAGCGTCAACCGTACCCGCCCCATCTCGTCAACCGGCTCAACCGGCTCAATCGGGTCAATCAAGCCGGTTGACTCAGCCCGTGGCGAAACAAAACGGGTATTATCGGCCAGGGGCCTCGTCCCGCCTGGGGTATACCCCGTCCTACAACCGGCTTTCACCCGAAAAATCAGAGGTTTCGGCCGTTTCCAAGCCGGCTGATGCCGGCAAGGCCAAGGCTGAGGTGCCTGTGGGGCTTAGTGAGCGGCCTGGCCAGCGATCCCTGGTTTCCCCGGCCTATGCCGATCAGCCCTATGGACATTTGGGTAATCCGGCCGACAGCGGCTTTCCGACGGACAATGACGTGTTGGCTGGCGAGCGTATCCTGGAAGCGATTTTCCACGATGATGACGGTGATGATGACAACGACCCGGACGATGTCATCGATCCCGACAAAGGGGGCGACGACGAGTCGGAACGCATGCCCAAACGGCCCCGCACGTTGGCCGGTACCGAAGCCGAGATAAGGGAGGCAACCGAGCCTAAAGCGCAGCCCGGTTATGGCGAGCAGCGCACCCAGGCCCGTCGTGTTGAGACGGGACAAGCCAAAAGGACTGGTGAGCCGGCGATGGGGGTTCGGCAAACCACCCCATCAACGACTCGGCAGACGGGTGCTTCAAAACCAGTGGCTGTGGGCAAGGCGTCCCAACTCAAGGGAGCGGGGATGAACGGGCCGCAATTGCCCGTGGTTGATGAGGTAACCCCTGCCCAGTTGCAACGCCGTGCGGCCGAGGCCGTAGACCCGGACAATCAACCAAAAGCCCCGTTGGCTGACGGTGGGACGAAATCTCGTACAACGACGGCTGTGGGGCGGTCTGAAACAACGCCCACGGATGCCGTGGCGTCTAAGCCCGACAGTCGTGCCGTGGACGGCTTTGCCCAGTTGCCCCCCACGGCCGGTGAGCTGAACATGTACCGGGCCTTTGTGCCCAAGCCTTACCAGGTTTATCAGAAACAGATAGACCCACTGCGGCAAACCCTGGCCGAGGCCCTGGATTACCTGAACCAGTTCGAGGGGCGGGGGGCAGAGGCGTCCCAATCCCTGCCCTCGCTGCAACGGGTTAATGCTTTTTATGCCAAGGCCCGGGTGGATTGGCTGACCCTGCAAAGTGAGGTGGCCCGAAAAATGAAAAAACCCGTGGTGGGGACCCCGCCGTTTGAAACCTACAAGCTGATGCAGACGGCCATCGAGGAACTGGCCGCCGTTTCGGACTTTTGGACCCACCGCCAACAGGCATGGCATGAATACCGTGGGACGGCTGAGGAAAGTGCGATTGACCGACGGGTGTTAACCGTTCGGCTGAAGCATATTCAGAAACTGCTCGACAAGGTTGAGGCCATTGCCCAGGCCAACGATGCGCTGAATGACGACGTACCGTATTAGACGTGTGCCGTACTAAGCATACGCTGGGATAGACAGGGGCAGCGCGCCAGGGATGTTATCTGGCTTGGGGTTGTTTGATTGACGTGACTGTGGCTTGTTTAAGGCAGCCCCACGGAAACACGCAAAAAAGCCGCCTCTGGTCTCTGGTTCCTGGCCGCTTTGGCACGGTGTTGCTTTAAGGCAGCACGGCTGTTAAGGGAGGGTAGGGAAAGAGAGAGAGACAGAGGCGGCTAAAAGCGGGACCTGGTACAGTGCTTTGCGTGAGCGCAAATACTAGGCGGATTCTTTTACCTTGTGGTCACGCAGATCACCCAGGATTTTTTGCATGACCGGGAAGTAGACTTTCCAGAAGAAGCGTTTCTGCATCCCTTCGCGTTCGACGAGCACAAGGGGATAGAAGATGTTGAGGAAATTGGCCTTGTAGAACTCGGGGATGGACTGGTGGTCGGAGAAGTCGCCGGCCAGGTAATACGTGTTGTAGGGGGCCCGGGTGCGGGTGATGGCGGGGAAGGTATGGGGGATCTGGTACTCGTCAAGCAGGGCTTGGCCTTCCGCCGTTAAGTCCAGAATGTAGTTGGCCACCACTTCCGTGCCTTTGTCGGCCTGGACAATGTCGAACCAGTACATGTACTTCTCGTTGTTGCTGACCCCGTAAGCCTTGGCCAGTTCGTCGCTAAAGTTGATGCGGATGACATCATTGCCAATGTCTTCGGGCTGTTGCAGCACAACAATGGTATCACTCAAGTCCACCAAGACGTAGCCTGGGCCTTCGTAGAGCCATTCCTCGTTTTCGTGCTGTTTTTCCCAGTTTTCTTTCACCCACGTCGGTAATTCGGGGTTGGCGTCGTAGTCCAGTTCGTTAAAGTACCGGCCAATCCATCCGGTCCACTTAATACCGAGCAAGGCTTCCATTGCTTCGCGGGCTTCTTTCTCGGTGGGGGTTGCCAAGCTGTTGAACTCGGCAATAAAGACGTTGTCTTTGTTCAGAACCTTTTTTACTTCCTCGACTTCGTAAGGCTGGGTGCCGCCGTAAATATACGGGGAACGGTCGCCACGGGGGTTCTGTTCGTAGAATTCCTTGTAGTACACCCCGTAGGTGTCGACAAAGTAAATCAGGTCGTACTTGTCGTACTCGAGCGGTGCAAAGGAGCGGATTTCATACTCGTCATCGGGCAGGGGATAAAATCCGTAGTAGTCTTCCTCGAAGTCGAACGGCTGGCCGGTATCCTTGTTGATGAGTTTCTGGTTGTTCAAGATCCAGGTGACCGGTTTATGCTCGCGGAACCGGGGATCGGGTACGGTTTTGTCGACCAGAACAGCACGGATGGTGACGTTTTCCTTCAGGTGCCATGTGGTCAGTGGCAGGGTAATGATAAGGGCCAGTACCAAGATGAGTAATAACCAGCGAAACATAAGGACCGCTCGCTCCTTTTGGGGGGGTTCTCTAAATCCTGTGTTGCAATCATAGCGCGCCGGGGTTCGGGCACTCAACACCTGCGTCCGTAACCTTGGGTCTGGTTGCAGGCGGCTGTCACCCGGCAAAGGGGGTTGGCCATGACTATGGGGTATTGTACCGTATAATGACGACACTACAGTCATCAGCCATGCAGGAATACTCTATATAGATGGGAACCGCAGCAAGTACCAAAGCGCCTCAACACGACACAGTGGTTGACTGGTTTAAGCAGCTGGTACCCATTGCCAACCCTTCCAAGGGGGAAGACGAGATTCGGTTGTTTATCGCCAACCAGATTCAACGTTTCGGGGTTGGGCAAGCCGAGGTAGACCGACGGGGCAATTTGTTTTTGCGTGTGCCTGGTCAGGCCAGTGGGCCGACCATGATGTTTTGCGCCCACATGGACAGCGTGAACCCATGTGAGGGGATTGAACCGGTGGATGACATGCTCGATGGCCGTCCTATCATTCGCTCGGCCGGGCAAACCATCCTGGGGGCCGACGACAAAAGCGGGATTGCCGTCCTGCTGGCCCTGCTCGAACACCTTGGGCAGGTGGGCCTGGCAAACGTGTGCCCGTTTGAGTGCCTGTTTACGGTGGAAGAGGAAATCGGTATCTTTGGGGCCCACGACTTTGACATGGGCTGGTCCGAGGCCCGGGCGGCCTATGCGCTGGATGGGGAAGGGGCACTGGGCGATATTTTTTGTGCCGGCCCGAGCCAGAAGAACATGGTGTTTGCCTGCCATGGTCGGTCTTCCCATGCCGGCATCGAGCCCGAAATGGGAATAAATGCCCTGTCATTGGCGGCCAAGCTGGTTGAGCGGCTCCCCAAAGGGCGTCTTAGCCCGGATACCACGACCAACATTGGAGTGATAAGTGGTGGCAAGGCCATGAATGTTGTGCCCGACTACGTGGAACTGCGTGCCGAGCTGCGCAGCCATGACGAGGTTGCCTTTGCCCAGGTGCAGCAGGACATGGATGCTGTTGTGTCGGCTCTTAACGAGCCCGGTACCGATGGCCAGATAACCCTGACGTGGATTGATAAATACCGCCGGTTTGACGTGTCGCCGGACAACCATGCCGTGGTGTGGGCCCAGCGTGCGGCTGAAGCGATTGGGGTGA
>JAGQHJ010000030.1 GCA_020431915.1 Cyanobacteria bacterium HKST-UBA04
AACCCTATTGTAGGCATCAAGTTGACGATGGACCGTCATATGCCGAAACGCAGCCACACGGGTATGGCGCAGCAAGGGATTGGACAGGCAGCGGTGGGTTAGGCAAGCCTGGCCCACCTGATCCGAAGGGGTGCCCACCTGGGCTGATGGGGCGTGGGCAGGGCTATGGGTGCAGGCCAACTCGCATGGGGTTTGGCCCCCCATCAGCAGGGTGTCGGCCGGGCAAACCGGCCAGGCGTGATGCACCGTCAGGAGGGTTGGGCAGACCAGGTTGCCCAACCCTTCGGCGATGCCGGGCCAGTGGTGGACATGGATCAAATCGGGGCAAATGCGGGCTACCGTTTGATCCAAAAAATGGCGGATTTGCTGTTGGTAAGCCGAGCCGGGCCGGTACTGTTGCAAGGTATGATGTAGGTTGCCCAGTGCACCCATCCATGATCCCCATGACGGCCAGGATGTAGGCGACGCGCTTGGGGCGGTATGGAGGGTGACCGACTGTAGCCCCGCGATGGTTTGCCATTCGGCGGCATGCTCAAAGGGGCCGGCCCATGCCACATGGACCTCGTGACCGGCTTGGATAAGGCAGGCGGCGGTGGCTTGTACCACCGCTTCGGCGCCACCGCCGGTGAGGTGTTTGGTAACGAGCAGAATCTTCATCGTGGCTCCATCGTACCGCAAGTGCTGTGTTCACACCCTCCCGCCTTGTGGGTCTTGAGGTACGTGAGTCGGGCCTTCTTGTGGTTGAACGAACGGACTAATGGATTGCTCAAGGAATGACAGGGGGGGATTGGGGTATCATGAGCCCGCTTTCGTATTGTTGTCTTTGGATTGAGGCATGGACGCGCTTTTATCGATCCCTGATTATCAGGATATTCCGTTACCTGCCCCCCTTTGGTTGCTGAAGGTGTTGCTGGTGGTGACCTTTGTGTTGCACATTGTCCCAATGAACGTGTCGTTGGGCGGGTCGTTGTTGTCGGGCTTGCTGCTTGTCGGCAGCGGTGGCGATAAGCAGACCTTTGCTGGTCGGTTTGGCCATGCCTTGGCGGTGGGGCTACCGGTTTTCGTGTCCTTTGCCCTAACGTTCGGGGTGGCTCCCCTCTTGTTTCTCCAGTTAATCTACGGGCCGATGTATTACACGTCCTCCATTTTAATGGCGGTGCCGTGGTTGATGATCTTGTTCCTGATTATGGGTGGCTACTATGGCTGCTACATTTACAAGTACAAGGAAGCCCAGTTGGGTGCGAAGGCTGGCTGGCTGATGATAGCCGTTTTTGCGCTGTTTGCACTGGTGGGACTCATTTTCTCAAGCAATATCGTCTTGATGATGTCGCCGGAGCAGTGGCCGGCTCTTTTCTCGGCCGACAAGCATGGCATGTTCTTTTACTGGCAGGATCCCCAGCAGTTGCCGCGCTATCTACATTTCTTGCTGGCCTCGGTGGCCGTGACCGGCTTGGCAATGGGATGCTTTGGCCTGTATTGGAACAGCCGCGAGCATGCCTATGGCCAGTGGTTAATCAAGACAGGGGCCGGTATTTTTTCTGCGGTGTCGTTGCTGCAGGTGCTCATTGGCGGCTGGTTCTTAATGAGCGTGCCCCGGGCTCACATGATGAACTTTATGGGCGGTAACCCTTATGGCACAGCAGTTTTCGCTGCAGCCATGGTCATGGTTTTGCTGGCCCTGTTGTCGGCGGTGCTGGCCTGGAAAGACGGTAAGCCTTTGGCCTTTAAGATCAGCTTGGTCTCTAGCGGACTGTTGCTGGTGTTGATGAGCTTAATGCGTCACCTGTTGCGCGAATACTACGTGTCTGGGGTGCTGCATCCCGAAGCGCTACCCGTTAAAACCCAATGGGACTTGTTGACGGTTTTCGTGCTGTCGGCTGTTGGGCTCATTGTGTATTTAATCTGGCTGGGCAAAGTGGCCTGGCAAGGGTTGTTGTCTGATACGTCGGCAGCAAGCAACTAAAGGAGAGATGGCCCGTTGATGTCTTCTGATGATCTTGCTCAACACGACGCCCTTCAGGCGGACGACAAGCTGATGGCGCAGGTGGTTTCCCGGCGTACGTTTCTTAAGGCTACCCTGGGCCTGTTTGCGGCGGGTTGGGTTTCGATGATGGTGTACCCGTTCTTCCGCTACCTGACTTCATCGGTCAAGTTGTCTGGCGCCGAGGAAGTAACCAGTGTCAGTTTGGGTGGCGCCGAGACGTTGGCCCCCGGCACCGGCAAGAACTTTCAGTTTGGCAGCAAGCCGGCCCTGATTGTTCGCGATACGGACGGCACCTTCCATGCGTATGATGCGATGTGTACCCATTTGGGTTGCACGGTACAGTTTAAGGATGCCAAGGACGGCATCTGGTGTGCCTGCCACGGCGGTAAATATGATCCGTCAACGGGCAAAAATATTGCAGGCCCCCCGCCCAAGCCGTTGGCCAAGCTGGACGTGGCCGTGGTAGAGGGCAATATTATCGTGTCCAAACCCGGCGTTACGCTGTCCAACAAGGCCGTGGAGTCGTAGGCGATGATGGCACAGATGCTTAAGAACAAGGTGTACGGCTGGCTCGATCAACGCTTTGCGTTGGGCACCATGCAGGAGCTGGCCGGCAAGAAAACCGTGCCGGTTCACCGCCATTCGATTTGGTATTACATGGGCGGCATTGCCGTGATGTTCCTCATCATCCAGGTGCTTACCGGTGGCCTGCTGATGCTTTACTATGTGCCTGAAATCAGCGCGGCCCATGCGTCCATTGTGACCATCAATTCCCAGGTGGATTTTGGCTGGTTTGTGCGGTCCATGCACAGCTGGGGGGCCAACCTGATGATTTTGGCTCTGTTTGTACACCTGTTTACCACCTATTTCTTAAAAGCCTATCGCCCGCCCAGGGAAATTACCTGGCTGACCGGCCTGGGCTTGCTGGTGGTGGTGTTTGGCTTTGGCTTTACCGGCTACCTGTTGCCATGGGACGAAGTGGCCTTTTTTGCCACGAAGGTGGGCCTCGATATTGCCTCGCAGGTTCCGTTTGTTGGCGAAACGATTGCCACGATCCTGCGCGGAGGCGCTGATGTTTCCCAGGCAACCTTGTCGCGCTTTTTCGTCATTCACGTCTTTTTGCTGCCCCTGGCCCTGGTGGCCCTGATGGGGGTGCACATGTTGATGGTGCAGCTGCACGGGATGTCGCGGCCCGATTCGGTCAAGGATCAGGCGGTGCGCGAGGAAAAGTTTTTCCCAACCTTTGTGCTCAAGGACCTGATGGTCTGGCTGTTGCTGTTTAACCTGCTGGCGGCTTTCGTGTCGTTTTATCCGTGGGGACTGGGCCCTGAGGCCGACCCCTTTGCGGCGGCACCGGCAGGCATTAAGCCCGAATGGTATTTTCTGGGCATGTTCCAGTTCCTCAAGGTTTTGCCCGCCTATATAGGCCCCTTTGAAGGGGAGCATGTGGGCATGGCGCTGTTTGCGCTCATTGGCCTCGCCTTTGTGGTGATTCCGTTCTGGGAACGCGGCCAAAACCCGGTCCGTAAAATGTGGGCCGAGTTGTTTGGCAGCGTCATTCTCTTCCTGTTTATCGTCTTTACCGTATGGGGGATGCTGCTATGAACTACCCAATCTGGGATGTCCCTTACCTGGGTGTAACCGGGATTATTGGTCTTATTTCGTGTTTCCACATTTGTATTGTCAACTTTGCCGTCGGTGGCGGAATGTACTTTGCCGTCACGGAACAGTGGGCCTACAAAACAAACGACGAGGGCGTCTACGATTTCCTGAAGCGCCTGTCCAAGTTTTTCCTGCTTCTGACCACCGTGGCCGGGGCCGTTAGTGGTATCGGTATCTGGTGGGCGGTTAGCTTAGGCAACCCCAACAGCATCCATACCCTCATCCAAACCTTTACCTTGGGCTGGGCTGAAGAGTGGGTCTTCTTCATTGCCGAGCTGGCCACGGCCTTCGTGTACTACTATACATGGGGCAAGATTTCCAAAGAGCAGCATTTAAAGCTGGCGTGGTTTTATGCCGTCTTCTCCGTGTTAACCCTGGTCATTATCAACGGTATTCTCAGTTTCATGATGACCCCCGGGGCCTGGTTGACGACGAAAAACTGGTTGCTGGGCTTCTTTAACGAAACCTACTGGCCCCTGTTGTTTATGCGCCTGGTGGTATTCGCCGCGGCTGCCGGGATGTATGCCTTTGTCGTGGCCGCTCGTATTCAGGACGAAGCCACCAAGACGAAAGTGCTGCAGTACACCACAAAATGGTTTATCCCGTTGTTTATCATCGGGCCGCTCGTTGGGTTCTGGTATTTCAAGAACCTGCCCCCGGATGCCGTGACCAATGTGATGACCGGTATCCAGGCTTCCGGTGTGGGTAACTTCTCTATTTTGGCCCGTACGTTTTACCTGAGCCTGATTATGACCGGCACCATCCTGGTGTTTGCCTTTGTTGGGCCTTATCTAAACCCCAAGGGCTTCTCCTTTCATGCGGCCGTGCTTTTCCTGCTTTGTGGCCTGTTTGTCACCAGCATTGGCGAGTTTACCCGCGAAATGCTGCGTAAGCCCTACGTCATCTATGGCTACATGTATTCCAACGGCATCGTCAAGGACAAGGTACCGGAGCTGAACAAGGTCGGGTACCTCAAGTCGTCCAAATGGGTGCACGATGGGATGACGCCTGTCGAGATTGGCGAAAGCATGTTCAAGTCGCAGTGTTTGATGTGCCATACCCGCCACGGGTACCGCAGTATGGAACGGCTGCTTGGTGAGCGTGACGAGCAAAGCATTACGGCCTTCCTGCAGATGCTGCAGATGACCGACAAGGAAAAGAACCCGTATGTCGGTATTATGCCCCCGCTGGTCGGTACCCCCGACGAAGTTGCCGCCCTGGCCACCTACTTGTCTGCCTTAACCGGCACGGCAGCCAACCCCCCGGTTAAGCAAACAGCAGCCTTGCCCTATAAGCCCGTTTTGGTGAAATAGTACCCAGCGCCAGGGCGCCCCATGCATTATGTTTGACGGTCTAACGGATTGCTTTATCCGTTAGGTCGTTGCACGTTGGTACACCTGCCAATGTAACCGATCAGCCAGCTGGGGGTCCCCGATACGCTGTTCTTGCTCGTGGTAGGGTCGGCTCCAGTCGTCGAGCAATTGGCAGCCCGAAAAGGCCCGGTTCAGGGTGGCCTGGCTAAAGGTGCTTTGTCCCAGTGAACAATCCCACGCCAGGCGCTGGGCCTGGCTGATACGATAGCGGTCTTCGTCGCCTTCAAACCACAAGTGCATCTGCTGCTCGGCCAAAAGACGGGCGTCCTGGCTCGTTAGCTGATCCAGGGCACCGGGTAGCCCCAGCACGCCAAAGCGATGTTCGGCCTCACGACGGCCCACCAGGCTGCCGAAAAACTGCCCGACTTTTTGGCGCAACTGGTTAAATCGATCATGTTCGGTAGTCAGGGCGGTGGTCTGGGGGGTGTCGTTGGGGCGATCGGCCAGCAGCGACATGATGAAAAGTCCCTCAGGGGCCAGATGCCGGCGAGTTAAAGTCTGTATGCTTCGTTCGGCTTCCTTGGGCTTGAGGTACCCCATCATCCAGTCACCGGCCATAATGGCCTTGAAGCGGTGCTTGTACCATGGTCGGGGCAGGCCGTGCCGGATATCGCCCCGAACGACTTGAACGTTTTTTAAGCCGGCGGCCTGGATGGCCTGGTTTAAGTGGGCCACGAGTGGTCGGCTTTGGTCGATACCGAAAAATCGGTACTGGGGAAAGCTTTTGGCCAGGTTCAGCAGGTTTCGACCGGTAAAGGGTCCCAGTTCCAGAATCTTGTCGCCGGGTTTCAACCGGCCTTCCTGCTCGGCCCGACACAAGGTTTCTTTGAGAAACGGGGCTCCGTCGTCATGGCCATGGTAGGCACGCTCGCCTGCACGAACAAGGGTGTCGAGCTGCAGCGAGGTTTCTGGCGGCCAGCCCCCGGCAAAGCGGTTTTGTCGGGTGGCTTGGGTGCTGGTGTTGAGCCAGTACCCAATAGGGGCATGGCCGGAAGGGGTGTAGGAGACATCAAACCGTATCATAAGCGCTAAAACACCTGACAAGGGCTGAAATTGCCTAGCCGGTTTGGCGTGGGTTGGCTTAGGCGATCAGGGCTTCAAGCCAATGAAGCCAAGGCGTTGCAGCCCAATGAGGAAACCGGCGTAGGTGGCAATGGTGGCAATAACCGCCCCGGCCAAGGCCAGGTAAAAGGGGATGCCGTGTTTTAGGAGCAGGGGTAGCAGCAAGAACAACACCAGCGAAGGCAGCACGAACCACAGCACGCCAAAGGAAAAGTCGATGACGGCCGGAATGTCCTTGGTTTGCCAGTACAGCCAAAGCAACGAAAGCAGTGAAACCAGGGGCAGGGAGGCAATCAGGCCGCCGGCAAAGCCGGATCGTTTTGCGGCTTCCGAAATCACCACAATCATCAGGGCCGACAGCCCGTATTTGGTCAGTACTATCCACATATGGCTTCATTATACGGGCGGCTACCCGTAGCGACCAGCGTGCCAATGTTAGGCTGATTGGAGCCCACGTGAACCGCTCTATATTTGACTTATGTAGTAGTTTAACATAGGCTGTCTAGACACTTACGGTAACCATGGGTATGGCTTAGGCATCCGAGCGGTTTTATCTATGAAAATCACCCCCTCCTTCGTCAGGCTTTCTGGTTCACGAATCGGGAATGGCCTGTATCCCCTTAATTTGCAATCTGCCAACGGTGCATGGTCTGGGCCACGTTTTTTGGGGGAGCCCGATGCGCTGGTTCTCTCTGGTTCATCGGATGTTTTTGCTTTGGCCCTTCAGGGGCTTGAGGCAATGGCGCGAAAGGACTACCAAACGGCAGTTTCAGTGTTTCGCCAGGCCAACAACCAATTTGACACCCAGCATGCCCAAGACATAACGAGACCGGCACATCTGATGGCGGCGCCTACCCAGACCAATGTCATCAAGGCTGCCCTATTGGTTCCTTTGGCCGGTGCCATGTTTGAGCAGGCCGAGCAGCAGTTGGCTGCCGGCGATCATGCCGAGGCGATGACCACCTATGCTTCGGTGTTTGATTCGCTGGGCCAGGCTGAGGCTCATTTGGGTGGGCCTGACCAGATTCTGGGTATTCTTTACGGCAGTGGCACTGGCCGGCTGTTTGACATCTATCAATCTCTCGGTTTGTCCCAATACGGGTTTTCCAGTCTGCCCAGAGACATCTTGTTGCCCATGTATGCCTTAACCGGTCTTTGTCATTTGCGCATGTACGACCACTACCCATGTCGTGACCTGCCGGTTGGCCAAACCCCCTGGCCTGCGCATCTTCAGGGGTCTGAGGTGGCGCAATTTCAAGAAACGGTTGCCGATGCCGGGCCGGGAATCGGGCCGTCCAGGTCGGGGCAGAGTGCTGGGATGCGTCGTTCGTTTCAGCTTGACCTGGCCCGAAGCTGTCTCAAGCATGCTGTTGATTTTTCCCTGGAAACGGACGAGGCGCATGAGGCGGGCATGGCCCGTCAACGCTTTGGCCCGGCGGCAGCCCGTGCCTACTTGTGGCTGGCCGCACTGGTGGATCGCACCAACCGGGAGGATCCTATCTATCAAAATCCTTTTGGCGCGGAGGGAACACCCCGGTTCTTTCTCCAAAACGGGCTGGATCGTGTTGAGACGTATAACCAAACCCTTACGGCGGAAGATCAACCTATCGACCCCCGCCCTTTTCAAAACGCACTGCGTTTGGCGCAGGAGAACCAACCGCTCTCTTACTTGCTGGAGTCTGGCAACGTATCGGGGTACCTGATGACGTCTCCCCCCAGACGACGATAACGAAAGGATTGTTTAACGATGATGTCCGTTCAAGTGCCTGCTTCCCACAACTCGCCCAGGTTTGCTGCCATAAAACACTGGTCAATTAAGCAGGCAGCCCGCGATGCATTACGCCCGGACAATGCGTCGGAGGATGTGTTTATTGTGGCCGATTCGGCAGCACAGGAAGCCGCAGAGGCGACCTTGGCGCACAATAACCTGTTGCGCATTGTAGCCCAGTACATTACCTCGCCGTCGCAGTTGTCTGCCGAAGATGCCCGCGCCATGGCCGCCGCCTTTGGTACTGGTCCGGTACAGCGGCGGGATCGATGGCTCAGGGAATTTTTTAGGGAGGGGATCATTAATCCCGATGGCCAACAGGTGGATTGCAGTGGCGAAGCAGAGCCGATTATCGCCCGGCGCGATGCGTTTGCTAATTTTGACGCCCCCACCTTGGGTGAACTGGCCTTGCTGGCGGCCCGTAAAATTACCGGGTTGCCGCTTGCACGGGTTGAAGACGCCCGTTTCTATTTTTTCAGGGGCGGCCACTTCAAGACGGTTTCGCTCCACGATGTGAATGACCAGTAATGGCAACGAGGTGGGCCTGATGCAATGGGTTATCCAGCTTGCCTAAAAGTCGGAGCGCAACGGTTCGGACAGGGCCCCTTCATCGTCGACCAGCGGGGTGGCGCCAACCGTCATGTGCCGGAGCATCAAGAGTGGGCCAAGCGCATCGTTTAAGCCTGAGATAACCTGTTCAAGGGCATCCTGACCAGGAGCTCCGCCAAAGGGCGTGGCCAGGGTCGTGAAGGCCTGGGGACCGACGGTAATGTTCAGCACGCCTCTTTCCCGAACGGAGTAGGCCAACTGACGAATCTGTGTGAGGCGGGCATTTTCAATGATCTGGCGGGCCAATTTCTGTTTAAGCTCGGCCAGGTCTGGGTTAGGGGCAAATTGCCGTACCGCAGACGGCACCAAACGCGCATACATTTGCCGGAGCGTGCTTTCGGTTTTTTTGCCTAATTGGGCCAAACAGTTGGTCATTTGGGGCAGCTTGGCGTCAAGAGCCCGGCGGTCTGCCTCGGTTAACACCAAGTACTGGCATGGCTGATCGTTGGTAAACCTCACGTACTCGCTGTCGAGCTTGACCGGGCCGCTAACGGATTCGAGTACGCCAAGCAGATCGGTAGTCTGCTCGGCAGTTACGGCCTGGCCGTTGGCGTGCACAAAATTGACCAGCCGGGCGCCAAAAGCAGGCCGGTTATGTTGATGATTCAGGCTAAGCCGAGAAAGGGGCATCGATCAGAGGCGCTCCGTGTCATGCGGTCATATGAATAGGGCAGATACGTGTATGAACGGCCCTGAACGGCCCGAATTGCCTCACCGCTGTATGTTTGTAGGGGCTCTTGAACGGGGCTTGCTGTGTCTCGAAGCATTGGTGGTATGATACGGGTTCAAGACCCATACAGGGTTGGAAGCATAAGCCCCGATTTTTTGACTGAACAACACCTTTCCCCTGCTTTTAAGCGTCCGTTTAAGTGGTACACGCTTTTACTGATTGTTTTGTTTCACGGGTTGGCTTTATTGGGATTTATCATATTTACGTGGTCCGGGCTGCTGGTTTTTACCGTCATGACCTACCTGACCATGTGCCTGGGCATTTCAATGGGGTTTCACCGCCTGCACACCCATAAAAGCTTTAAAACCAGCCGAGGGCTAACGGTTTTACTGGCTTTGCTTGGTACCCTGGCCATTCAGGGGGGGCCCATTCGGTGGGTGGCTACCCATCGATTGCACCATAAAACGGCGGATCAACGGTCGGCAGACCCTCATTCACCAAAAGATGGTTTCTGGTGGGCCCATGCGGGCTGGACGGTCTTTATGCACCCCGAATTAACGGCCGATCGGCTGGGGTCTTATGCCTCTGATTTAATCCAGGACCCGGTGTTTCGGTATCTGGAAGAAAACTATGCCTGGCTTTATACGGCTTCCCTACTGATGTTAGGTCTGGGTGGTTTTGTCTATGATGGCTGGCCAACGGCTGTTTCATGGGTTATATGGGGCGGTTTTGTTAGAACCGTCTATGTTTGGCATATTACATGGCTGGTTAACTCGGCCACACACCGCTTTGGTTATACCAATTACCAGTGTTTAGACGACAGTCGTAATCTTTGGTGGTTGGCCCTGCTCACATCGGGAGAAGGTTGGCATAATAACCACCATGCCCATCCACGCGCAGCCAAAATGGGGCACCGCTGGTTTGAGTTCGATTTGACCTACATCACTTTACGGATATTTCAACGTCTCGGGCTGGTCAAAGCCCTCATTTACCCGGCCAAAACAGACCCATGTGCCAACCGGCTGATTTTGGCCAAATAATTTGCGCTTGAAAAAAAGTTAACTATCGGTCATAGTAAACGTATAGAATTGTTGCTTTAGTTTTCGATCTTCATTTTTTCGAGTCGACTCTAAAACGAACAGTCTGGTATATCTTCCACTATAATAAAATATCTCGATACTAAAAAATAAGGTCACTAAAACTATGGCAGAAACAACCATTACCTGTGCCTCTTGTGGTGCAGACTTTGCATTTACCGACGAAGAGCAGGAATTTTACGAGTCCAAGGGCTTCCACCCGCCTAAAAAATGCAAGCCTTGCCGGGACGCGGCTAAACGCGACCGCGGTGGCTACGGCGGTGGCGGTGGCGGTTACAACCGCGGCCCTCGTCAAATGTTTGATGCCGTTTGCGCCGGCTGCGGCTGCAATACCCAGGTGCCTTTCGAGCCGGATGGCCGTAAGCCCGTGTATTGCCGCGACTGCTACCAGGCTCAACGCAGCGGCTGGTAGTCTATAGGCTATTGATACAATTTAAAACCAGGGTACTCTAGGCGTTTTGCCAGTGCCCTGGTTTTTTGTTGCCTTAAAAAAAGTGCTAGAGGTCCCAAAACACCCCCGCTTTGGATGCCAAAGCGGGTTACAAGCTGCTTAAAAGGCACTCAAAACTGGTGGAGATAACATATATCATTTTTTACGAGCCCCAGGTTGTAAAAAAGCGTTACTATACGCGCGTTATTTTATTACTATACCAATTGAAACTATATTGCTAAGCGTCTTTTTTGCAATTTATAAAACCCACCCGTCGGTTCAAAGGGTACAACGGTGTTATGGGCTTATTTAGACTCATACTCAGTATATCAACCTTTGGATGATGCCCAATCTGCGTTAAAATGGATTTGTTGGCGAAAGAGAACGCCAAAAACCACTGAGTAGAGTTCTTACAGGGGTACTGCCTATTCGATCTGCTTTACTAGAACATGCTTCTAAAGTGATTCGTCCCGGACGGCGGGGTCTTGATGTTAATAAACTACAGCACCTGATGACATGGGTCACTACGCCGATAGTGGTACCTGCAGCAAGGTTTTTTATCGATCCGCCTCAAAGGCGCAAGCAGTTATTTGTGCGCGACTTCTCGACGTTTGTTCTGGGATCCGGTATTTATTTTTTAACCTTAATGAGTGCCAGTACCCTACTCAAAAAAGCGGTTCCTGCACTGAGTCCACCAATGAAACAATTTATACCGTTCTTAATTGGGATGACGGCTTACTGTGGTTTTTCGATTTTCGGGGTTCGAAAAATCTGTCAACAGTTCGATCAGACGTATAAGTGTACTGCTTCATCGCTTGATTCATTACCCACTTCAAAAGAGACAACCCCTTTAATGAGTCGAACCACCCACCGCGCAGAAGCCTTTAAATTAGCCGAGATTGGATTACACGATAAGCCTTTGGGATCAAAAAAGCCGACCCCTATTAGCCACCACGCTGGCTTCTTGATGGCCAATCCTTCTTCAAGGCAGCATGGTCAGTCAATCTATCGATATAACAGGCTGTGGTTATTGCCCTCGAGCGTGGGCTATCCAGCCCATCCTTATGCCTATACGTTTCATTGAAGACTCATTGTATGCTTGCTATTTCGTACCGAAATTATGCCGTTATCCTTGTGTTTTTATGTTGAGTATGACGATTAGTCTATGATCTTCGTTAGCTTTCTTTGTTGCCTTTTGGTGTTTGTTATTATTGGCATCTTGTCGACCTGTCAACACAAAGACACCACCAAGGATTACCTCTTGGCAGGGCAAACCGTCAAGCCATGGCTGGCGGCACTATCGGCGGTGGCCACCTACAACAGTGGCTTTATGTTTGTGGGGCAAATCGGGTATACCTATTTGCATGGGCTGTCCTCTATCTGGTTAATGGTTGGCTGGATATTGGGGGACTGGCTTGCTTCGACAGTGGTTCACAAACGGTTGAGAGAGACCACCGAGCAACGCAGCGCCCTGACATTTACCCATGCGCTCAGCAACTGGCATGGCACGGGTAAACCGAACAGGCATCGACTGTTTGAGATAGTGGGTGGGATGATTACCATCATCTTTTTAGGGGGGTATGCAGCTGCCCAATTAAATGCCGGGGGTAAGGCCTTGCATGTGTTGTTTGGCTGGGATATTTGGGTAGGCGCGGTAGCCGGCTCGGTTATTGTTTTGCTGTATTGTTTTGCCGGCGGTATTCGAGCCTCTATTTGGACCGATGCTGCCCAGTCTATTGTGATGATGGGCTCAATGGGGCTGCTCTGCTTCACCGCTATCCAAACCATTGGCGGCATGGGGCCATTTTGGCTGGCCTTGCATCAAGTATCAACCACCTACATGGCATGGTTTCCCACGAACTTACCCATGGACGCCTGGCCTGGATTTGGCCTTGGTACCCTGGCATTTGTGGCTGGATGGTTTATGGCAGGCATTGGGGTCATTGGCCAACCCCATGTCATGGTGCGATTTATGGCCTTGGACAATCCCGTACATATGACTCGAACTCGAGTTTACTACTATGCGTGGTATACCGGGTTTTTTGCCTTAACTATTCTGACCGGATTGGCGGCACGCATTTTGATTCCTGTAACCAGCGGTTTTGATGCCGAGCTGGCCCTGCCCACCTTGTCGCAACAGCTGTTACCAGATGTGCTAATTGGCCTGATATTAGCCGGGTTGTTTGCAGCAACGATGTCTACTGCCGACTCACAGATTATTACCTGCTCGGCGTCATTGACGGAGGATATTAAATGTTTCAAGCATAAAACGTACCTAATCAACAAAATGGCCACAGTTATGGTTACGGTTATTGCGCTCCTCATTGCGTTGGCAGGAGATAAAAGCGTGTTTCAATTGGTGGCTGTCTCAGCCGGATCGCTGACGGCGGCATTTGCACCCATTATTTTATTGCTGGCGTTTGGTCGGCATCTGTCTCACCGGCTGATGCTGGCCATGATGGCCGGTGGTGTCGCAACGCTAATTGCCTGGCACTATGCCGGCTGGGGAAAATACGTGTACGAAGTAATGCCAGGTATCATGGCTGGTTTGCTGGTTTACGGGTTGTGGCAGCTTTGGGTGATGAAACCAAAACAGGTTTAAATTGCTTGTTTCGTCCTTTCTCTCACGGCAGACATGGGGAGAGACGGCATTCCCGTTTCGTAAGCCGGGAATGGCAGGGTTGATCAGCTCGTTTAACCTCATAGCGGGTCTGGCGCAAGGCGTAAATGGGGAATCCGCGCCCCTTTTAAAGGTTGAATGGTAACGGGGTATTGGTGGGCGGCGTCAGAAACGGGGGCAGACCGGGGGGTAAATCCTCGGGGTAACTTCCGGGGTCCGGGTAGGGGGGCAGAATCTGGTTATCCCATTCCCACGGCCAGGCCGGCATTTCCATTTCTGGCGGCGGCGGAAGTTCGAACAGGCCCGGTGGCATATAGGGCGGGCAGCCGGGGGGCAAGGGCAACAAGGCCGGAGGGGGAACATCTTCTGGCCGGGGCAGTTCGGGGAGTTCGAACGGGCCCAGGCTGCTGGGGACATAGGCCAGGGTGCCGGTTGGCGGGTTTAGTATGCTGGTGGGGGGCGTAGACAACGTGGAATAGGGCGTGGGTGAAATCATACAGGCTTAGACTCCAATGTAGAAAATACCTCTTTATATATAAAAACAATATAAAGATAAAAAGTTGATGGGGCCGAAGCAATTGTTACAAATCAAAAATTAAACCACGGCTAAAATGGGCCCTGGTTATCCGTTGAGGCTTTATTGGCAAGGACCGACCTACGTTAATCGGATGGGCAGCTGCGAGCCTGTGGTGGTGCAAAATAAAAATGTGGTGGAGACGGCGGGAGTCGAACCCGCGTCCAAAATGGGCAACCAGTAGTCATCTACGAGTGTAGGTGTGAATTATCGTCATGCAGGCCAGTGTCGCACCGGCGCTAAAACCTGCACCAAGCGTGATTAAACCCCCGCCGGGGCCGACACGAAAGTTTCGCGAACCCTCACGTGTCCTCGGGGTGCGCTAGCATACATCAGGGCCAGCCAGGCTCGGCATGCTGGAGCGTTGGCTGGGGCCGACCGCACTGCGTGGCAGTGAACGGACAACCTAGCAGCGGTTTATCTAGGCAGCTTTGCGCGCGCGAGCGGCGAAGTCTACTTCGATAACGTTGCTAGGTCTTAAGGCAACTACGTTGTTGTTGGCATTTATACCAGTTGCTTGTTGATAACGGGGAACAGCACCCCGACTCGCCGATTACCGTTACCAATCATCCTGTCAAATCCAAATCGTCCCCATAAACTTAATTGTGCGGGTTTATAGGCACCAAATAGCGTTAAACAGCCTGAGCGGTTGGGTAGTAAGGCTTTTAATGGCTGTATTCGGTTGTCAATGTACGGGTTTGCCCTTAATAAAAACGGCAAACAACCGGTTTAGACGCAAAAAAGCCGGGAATAGTTCCTCTCGGCTCACTTCGATTGGCGATTCACTGGACGCACCTAAACCTGTCTACCAGTATAGCCGATGTTTCATGAGGCTGCTAGTCCCCCGTTGAACCGAGATCAGCAGGCGTCTGCCGGTGCGGTGTGCCCCTATACCGTCACGCGATCGCCGCCCAGGCCCCCGCGCTGGAAGTGTTCGTTGACCGGACGAACGGCAACCACCCCTTGGGCTTCGTCGGGGCTGAAGCAGCGCAGGGCCAGCAGTTGGTGGCTGGGTTCAAGCAGGTCCAGGCAGTCGAGCTGCCCGACGGCCAGGGCAAACTGCAGGTATTCGCCGGGATGCAGGCCAAAGGCCCGAAGGGGAATGGCACAGTCGAGCACGTCGCCGTATACGGCCTGAACGGCAATGTCGGGGCGGTTTACCCACAAATGATCGGCAATGGCCTCGGCACTGTGGATATCAGGGGCTGCGCCGCTGCCCATGGCGTGTTTAAGGTTGCTAAAGCCGATCTCATAGCCGTACAGGTAGCGCTGGGTACCCTGGGCCTGGCCAACGTGGCTCTTAAGGCGGATAGGACTGTTATAGCGCAGCTTGCCGGGGGTACAGAAGTATAAATGCAGGCTGTGGAAGTCCGTGAGGTTGGCCGGGTTCAGCTCAAAGCGGAAGTAGGCATACTGGTGGTCGCTGCCATAGCGCAGCCGGTTAATCACGGCGTTGTTGTTGTGCATGGCCCCGCCCTGGCTTTGGCTTAGCAGGTACAGCCCGCCGCGCTCCCACTCACAGCTTTGGAGCTGGCCGGTAACTGGCGGTGAAAACGGCGTGACGGCTGCCAGCGAGGCGCCTCTGGCGCTGATGTCGGTCAGGGGCACGTCGAGATGGTGGGGAATGGATTTACCGAGAATGGTATACACGTTGCTTAGGTGCTGGCGAAACTGCCGGTCAAACTCGCCGTCCTGCCCGCTGTTGTGCGGCTCGCCGAACCACCAGAACCAGTCGCTGCCTTCGGCAATGTAGATTTCCTCCCAGGCCTTCTTCAGGGTGCCTGCGTCATAATGGGCCTGCTCGGCAAAGGTAACCAGGTCGTCGCGGGTACGTTTCAGGTTGGCCCAGGCCGCATTCTTAACGGGGTCGCCAATCCAGATGTGGAAGTTGTCGTGAATCCACGACCCGCTGTGCAGGTATTCAAGGGGCTTGACGATATCAGGCGAGGCCTGGGTCTCAATCAGGTCGAGGTAGTCGCATACCCGGCAGACATTAAAGTTTGCTTCGTTACTGAGCTTGGTATACAAAGCGTCAAGAAAGTCATGACCGTCGTTGGGGTACGATTCCCAGCAGTTTTCGCCATCCAGGGCAATGGTAACAATGGGGTAGTCAACGCCATGCTCAAGGCAGTTCTGGTAGACGTTGTACAGCCGGGTCATCATGTCGTCGGCCGCCTGCTCGGCCGGCCAACTGTTGAAGTCAAAGCCGATCATGTCGGACAGCGTCAGGTGCCGAAAGAGCAGGGTGACATGGCCGTAGCGGTAGGGTCGGCAGAGCTGGTGGGCATTGGTAATATGGCCGTACCGATCCTTGTTGAAGCTGATGCCGAGGCTGGCTGCCAGGTTGCCTTCGCTGCTGATGGCCCACCGAAGCCCATGGCGGCCCAGCAAGTCGATGGCGGCCGGGCTAATGGACTGCTCGGAAGGCCACATGCCCTGAGGGGGGTAGTCAAACAGGGACTGATAGTATTCCAGGCCTCGAACCACCTGTACTTCCGCGTCTTCGGGATGGACAAACGCCTTGGGCGGCAAATGAATATGGGGCATGGCCACCTTGGCCGAGTCCGAATCGATGAGCAGCGGTAAAATCGGGTGGTAGTAGGGCGTGGTGGTTATCTCAATACGCCCTTCGGCCTGCAGGCGCTTGTAGGTCGGCAGGCACTGGCGAATAATGTCGTCCTGTATGGCCAGGATGCGTTGTCGATCGGCCAACGTGTATCCTTGCCCCTTGTGCCACAGGGCATTCAAATCGTCGTATCGCGCAAACCAGATGGGGTCGAACCAGACCAGGTTGAACAGGGCGGCCAGGTCGCCGTAGTCGGCGGCGGTAAAATCGTGAATACACTGGCCCTCGTTGCGCCGGTGAAACAGCTCGCTGTACCGCTGGGAGCGGCTGACCATGGTGGTATAAGTGGCGTCAAAAAAGCGGTCCAGCATGGCCTGCTTGTCTTCATCATCCCAATCGTCTTTCAGGCACAGGCGACTGATGGGGTCATCCACCCCGCCGGCGGCGTAATCTTCAAGCTGGCGCATCAGCGAGGGCACCAGGTTAAAGGTTTGGCCCAGCTTGGGATACTGCTCAAGCTTGAGCGCCATGTCCGTGTAGTCCTTGATGGCATGGAAACGGACCCAGGGCATCTGGTACTGGCCAGTCACATGGTTTTTATAGTCGGGCTGGTGCATGTGCCAGACAAACGCCACGTGCAGTTGCTTGGCGGCCGGGTCGACAGAGGAGGCATCGGGACACATCATGGGGCGGGGCACGGGCTTTCTGGCTATCTTGAAGGCTAAGGGAAACGCCTTTATTGTACCGCAATTTGGGTGATCCTAGTGGTTGTTACCACGGTAAAGGGCTTTGACCCGTTGCGTTGAGGTTTTTATAATGAGAACCTGTTTGACAGCCCCTTGTTAACCGGTAGCAACTCGTTTTATGACTGCTTTTGATGCCTCAGAACTACATGTGGCCCACCAGGCCCTAATTCCCCGGCTAGACGAAGCCAGGAGGTTTCTTTGACACGCCTGAAATGAATCAGGCCATTGAGGCATTGGCGGCCCAGTGTGCCGAAGCCGGTTTTTGGGATGACCAGACCAAGGCCCAGGCCACCATGCAGGAAATGAGTGAGCTGAAAGACAAGGTTGAGCGGTGGCGACACTGGCAGCAACAGCATGATGACGTTGGGGTACTGCTGGAGCTGGCAGCCGAAAGTACGGATGACGCCGAAAGCCATGCGTCACTGGCTGAGGCACAAGCCATGTTGACCGAACTGGGGGCCCAGCTCGACAGCTGGGCGCTGCAGAGCATGCTTAGCGGCGAGTATGACGAAGCCGATGCGCTGCTTAGCGTGAATGCCGGGGCCGGGGGCACCGATGCGCAGGACTGGGCCGAAATGCTGCTGCGGATGTACATGCGCTGGGCCGAGCAGCAAGGCTATACCGTCGAGTTGATGGATCAGAGCGACGGGGAAGAGGCTGGCATCAAAAGCGCCACCATCCGCCTGGGAGGCAAGTACGCCTTCGGCTATGCCAAGGCGGAACGAGGCGTGCATCGGCTGGTTCGGCAATCACCGTTTAATGCCTCGGCCAAGCGGCAAACCAGCTTTGCCTCTGTCGAGGTTAGCCCCATCCTTAAATCGGTAGACAATGACGTGGAGATTCCCGTTGAGGAACTGGAGTTTGATACCATGCGCAGCGGCGGGGCCGGTGGCCAGAACGTGAACAAGGTGGAGACCGCTGTCAGGCTGACCCACAAACCCACGGGGATTGTGGTAAAGTGTTCGCGCGAACGCAGCCAGCTTCAAAACCGCTCGATTGCCATGGAGCTGTTAAAATCGAAACTGCTGGCCATTCGTTTGGCCGAGCATGAGAAGAAACTGGCCGAACTACGTGGTGAGGTGGTGGACATCAACTTTGGCAGCCAAATCCGCTCCTACGTCTTCCACCCGTATTCCATGGTCAAGGATCACCGCACAAACCACGAAACGGCCAACGTGGACGCCGTAATGAACGGGGATCTGATGCCTTTTATCGAAAGCTGCCTGCGGCAGCAACAACTGGAGAAACAGCCCTGATGAGCAACACCACCACGGCCCATGTGGGCAAGCACGACCATACCATTCTTGTTGTCCACGGGCCCAATTTAAATATGCTCGGCACCCGCGAACCGGATGTGTACGGTACGCAAACCCTCGACGACATTAACCGCATGCTGGCCAAGGTGGCCGAACGGCGCGAAGTGAACCTGGTGACGTACCAAAGCAACATCGAGGGTGACATTATTACGGTTATCCAGCAGTATGCCTCGAAGTCCGACGGGCTCATCATCAACCCGGCCGGCTACACCCATACCAGCGTGGCCATTCGCGACGCCCTGGTGCTGTACCCCGAGCCGATTGTCGAGGTGCATTTAAGCAACATTTATAACCGCGAGGACTTCCGCAAGGACTCGTTGATGTCGCCGGTGACCACCGGCACCATCTCTGGCTTTGGTGCCGACAGCTACCGGTTGGCCTTGATGTGGCTGGCCCATATCCTTGAGCATGACGACCAGGGCCACTGATTTGATGCGTGTGGACCACGACCAGCTTGTTCGGGCCCTGCATTTGGCACGGCACGGGCTAGGCCGTACTCACCCCAACCCGATGGTGGGGGCGGTGGTGGTGGATACCGCCGGCCAGGTGGTCGGGGAAGGCTGGCATGATCACTACGGGGCGGACCATGCCGAAACCGTTGCCCTGGCCCAGGCCAGCCAACGTGCTCAGGGCGGAACGCTGTATGTGACCCTGGAGCCCTGCAACCATGCGGGCCAAACCCCGCCTTGCACGGCCGGTATTTTGGCAGCCGGCATTAAGCGGGTGGTGTACGGTATGGCCGACCCCAACCCAAAGGTGGCCGGTGGCGGGGCCAAGGCCTTGGCCGAAGCCGGACTGGAAGTGGTGTCGTGGCCAGACGACGAGTTGAAGCGCTCCATTCAGGCCTTAAACGAGGCGTTTGTCCATGCCTGTACCAGCCAAACCCCCTTTGTGCTGTTGAAGCTGGCGGCCACGATAGACGGCAAGACGGCCACACGCAGTGGCCACAGCCAATGGATTACCTCGCCCAAAAGTCGGGCGATGGTGCATCAATGGCGTGCCGAATCCGACGGTATTTTGTCGACGGCCACGACGGTACTGGCGGATAATGCCGCATTGACCGTACGCGATGCCGAACTGCCGCCGGCCCTGGTGATGGCCATGGCCCCGGACCGCGTGATTTTGGATCGACGGGGCCGGTTGCTCGACCAATTGTCCCTGAAGCTGTTTGAACCGGATGAACGCGGCGGCCCCATTACCCTGGTTGTGGGCACCCGCTTTGCCAGCCAGCGGTATGAGGCAATGTGCAATGCCCATGGCTACGGGCTGATTGTGCTGCCCGATGACGGACGTCACCTGGACTTGAAGCAATTGATGCAGGTCCTGGGATCGGGCGAGGACCGCCTGACCCAGTTAATGGTTGAAGCTGGCCCGACCCTGGCGGGTCAGTTACTGGACCAAGGGTTGGTACAACGCTTGGTGGTGATGACCGGCCCGCTTTTGCTCGGTGATGCCCAGGCTGCCCCCATGGTGGTTACACAGCCGGTTTCTCGAATTGACGAGGCTGTACCCCTGACGTTGATGAATGTTTGGGCCGGCGACGACTCCAATATCATTGCCGACTATCGGCTGGTTTCGGGCTGTTGCAGCGACGGCCTTCATCACAAGGCCCATTAAACCACCGGCCAGCGCCCCATCGCGTTGCCCGTGTAAAGAGATGTAAATAATAAATAAAAAAGATATCTATTTCTAACAATTAATTGTTTATTTATTTTTTTATTAGAATAGCGACAAAACTTTGCTTATTTTGGGAAGGAGAAAATAGTATGTATTACCAACAGCAAGGGATGCCTGCCCCATTCGGCATGGGTCAACCTGGCGCCATGATGATGCAACCGACCGGCATGCAACAGAGTGCACCGGGCGGTATTAAAAACTACTTTTATGACCTGCGCGGTTCAATGGGCCAGCAGGCACCGTTTGGCATGGCCAGCCCGTTTGGTGGCGTGCCGCAATATGCTGGTGCCCAGCAAACCATCAACTTTGGCCAGGCATGGGCTCAAAACCCCATGCTCGCTGGCTTTACCGGTCAACAGCAAGCCATGGCTACCCCGTTTGGTATGGCCAGCACCGTGCCAATGAGTAACATGGGCCAGCAACTGTCGTCGGCTGCCGGTACGGTGATCAACATCTTTGGCGCCGGGGGCCAGGTGATGCCCTTTGGCCAGAACCCGGCTTTTGGGGCCCAGCAACTGGGTATTGGTATGCAGCCCTCCTTTGGGGCCGGTGCCCAGGCCGGCGGCATGCAGTACAACCTCATTAGCCAGCAGTTGAACGAATTAAAGCAGGGTCAGCAGCTCATTATCCAATCGCTGACCAACATGATGATGACGGTTCAGCAGCTGCAAACCATGCGCCAACAAATGCAATTGCAGCAACCCCCGGCGGCTTACCCGCCCCAGTTCCCGCCAAACTTTTCGTTCCCGCCTGGGTTCCTCGACAATTTCCGGCCACCGGTACCGCCGAGCACGCCACCAGTGGTTACGCCCGCTACACCGGCTCCAACCCCGGCAACGGCCACACCGGCACCAACCCCTGCACCGGCGCCTGCCCCCAGTAGCAGTGGCAGTATTACCGAGCTGATGACTATCCTGCAGGACTTCCTGCGATCGGGTGGTGACATCGGGGTCCATGAATCCAATTTTGGCACCGGCAGCAGCGGTACCCTCGATGATGCCAATGTCGGCCAATATGTCGACGATGGCGGTGTTGCCAGCGGAGGCGGCAGTACCGGACAAGGCACGGGTGACCCCCATATCACGAACTTCCGCAACGTGTATTTCGAATTCATGGGCGACCGTGATGAAGACGGCGTTATCCGCAACGATCTGGTTGACCTCGACGGCGACGGCACGACCAACTGGGCAACCGAGGGCGAGGTTTACACGGCCATCAGCAGCCGCTATGCCCAGGTTAACACCCGCTTTGGCAGCTGGAATGAGCGTAATGGCGATGCCATTACCGTCCAGACCGAGGTTGGTATTTCCATCGGCGGCAACAAAACCATTGATGGCCGCGATGGCCAACTGACCCAGGTGCAGGTGACTGCAGGCGAAGGCATTAAGCTTAACGGCCAAGCCCTTGAGCTGGCAGTTGGCGAGGCCTCCGAAGCGTTTGACACCGGCCTGATAGGCGAAGACGGCAAGACCGTCCTGGGCCATGTCAAACGGGTTAGCGAGAACCGCTACCAGATTGTCACGGGCGAATACATCGTCAGTGTCGATATGAAAGGCAGTGGCGCTCGTACCTACCTGAACGTCTACTACGAAGTCACCGAGCATGGGGCCGGCCTGGATGGCTACCTTGATGAAGCCGGTTATGTTGGCGAATCGGTCCGTCCCGACTGGGATGGCGTAACCAGCCGTGACTATGCCGGCAAGGGCGCGCTGCTCAGAGATGCCAGCGACTATAAAGTAGCTGGAAACAACCTTTTTGGCGACTCCGATGTCAGTATCTTTGGTGACCACGTTAATACAAAGGCCACCTATGGCGTGATGGCTGGCAACGGCGATGCAGGTGCCGTTGGCTAACCAAATCATCCCCCCAAAATAAGCTACCCACCCCAATGGCCCCGTGTTAGACTTATCTGACACAGGGCCGGTTGGTTTTTACCGGTCAAGGGAAACTCATTTTCTGGCACTTGTCGAGCGGAAGGCTTTTTCTACGGTGAATGCGGCAGTATTGGCGATTGACGCGGGCAGTACACGAACCAAGTGTGCCGTCATCAAAGACGACCAGGTGGTAGGTGACACCCACTGGATGACCATGTTCAATTTCAATGCCGATGATCTGGATCACCAGCTCAAGCAGGCCCGCCAGTTGCTGGCCATTGACCAGGACGGTTTGGAAGGGGTGGTTATTGGCAACGTGGTCGATGCCCAGAATGAGGTACGCACCCAGTTTGAGCAGGCCTTTGACGGCCTGCCGCTGCTCTATGTGGATCGAACCCAAAGTGCTCGCCTGAAACTGGGGCCGCTCGACTTCAGCCATTATCCCGTCGAGCAGTTGGGGGTAGACCGGCTATGCAACGGCCTGGCGGCCTATCACCATGTCAACGAGCAGAACAGTATGATTATTGACTGTGGCACCTATACCACCATTGAGCTGGTTAGTGCCGAAGGGCAGTTTAAGGGTGGTGCCGTGATGCCGGGGCCCCTGATGTTCGAGTCGATGTGGACCCAGTCGCAGTTTTACGACCCGAAGCACCCGGCCGATGTGTTTACCAAGCCCGAGATGTCTCCGGGCACCGATACCATTGGGTCGGTTCAGAACGGCTTGTATTACGGCTTTAAAGGGATGCTTTTCGAAGTCATTAGCCAGCAGATGAGCAGTATCCGTTGGTCATCCACGACCACCCAGCTGCTGGTTACCGGGGGCTACGGCGAGTCGTTGCGCAAACTGTTGCAGTTGGAGTTTCCCAAGGCCACGGTTAAGCCCCATCTGACCCTGGAAGGGTTGTACTTTTTGTATTTGGCTAACCGTCCCGCCTAACCCCTTGCACACAGGGCTTAAGATTGTATAAAGCCTGGCAAAAATGCCTGTTTTAACCCGTTTATACGTATGTAAGTAGTCTATTCAAGACATTACTAGGTTACTGGGTTATTTATTTTTTGGGAAAGATGGGGACGACGCCTATGAGTTTCTCAGGTGCTCAATTTAAGGCTGCGCAAGCAACAGGTTTGAACAATACACGGATTGGCGGCCAGCCAAACCGGCCCGCTGGATCGCGTCAACCGGCAGCGGTCAGCAACCCTTTCCAAGGCGGCAGCTTTGGCGGCGGCGATGACGAAGGCTTAGGCCTGGTGCCACAAAAAGATTTGGCCCGCATGGGTCGGCAAGAACGTCAGGAAAACCGTTATGGCAGTGGCCCTGCCGAATGGCGGTAAGCCAGAGCCAAGCCTAGTTCTGGTTGGCTGCATTCATGGCACTGCCAGCCTTGAACCAGCCGATTTGTTCGGCTGTCAGGGAATGGTTGAGTTTTAGTTCCGTCCGTTCGCCTTGGTGGTTAACCACATAGGCCGTTACCGGTTTGCCGGGCACCAGGTTGGCAAGATCCACCACGTCGAGGGCGTCGCCCTTTTTAATGAGGCTGTAATCGCCGGATTGGCTAAAGACCAACGGCAGAATACCCTGCTTTTTGAGGTTGGTTTCATGGATCCGGGCAAAACTGCGGGCAATAACCACCTTAACGCCAAGCAGGCGCGGGGACATGGCGGCATGCTCGCGGCTGCTGCCTTCACCGTAGTTTTCGTCACCGACGATGACCAGTCCCTTGAAGTCGGGGCCGTCGCGCATTTCAAGGGCCTTCAGTGCCCATGGCGACGCACTGCGCTGCCGGCCACAAATCTCCATGTCGATGCCGGGTGCCACTTCACCCGTGTCAGCATCGACAGCCCCCCGGCACATGTTGT
>JAGQHJ010000031.1 GCA_020431915.1 Cyanobacteria bacterium HKST-UBA04
TCGGCGGAATCAACTGGTCGCGCAACGCCAGCATGCTAATGGCCACCTCGGCCGAACCGGCAGCACCCAACAGGTGCCCCGTCATGCTTTTTGTGGAGCTGACGAGCAGCTTGCCGCCCTTGGCATGATCGCCAAAGATGGTTTTGATGGCATTGGTTTCCGCCACGTCGCCGAGCGGGGTGCTGGTGCCGTGGGCGTTAATGTAGTCAATGTCTTCGGGGTTCAGGCCGGCGTTTTTCAGGGCGTTTTTAATGGCCAGGGCAGCACCCTTGCCATCTTCGGGCGGCTGCACGATGTCATGAGCATCGTTGCTTGACCCGTACCCAATAATTTCACCGTAAATTCTGGCGCCCCGTTTCTTGGCCGTTTCAAGCTCCTCGAGCATAACGATGCAGGCGCCTTCGCTCATAACAAAGCCGTCGCGGCCCTTGTCGAACGGGCGGCTGGCATGCTGCGGGTCGTCGTTGCGGGTAGACAGCGCGCGGCAGGCGGCAAAACCGGAAACGGAGATGGGCGAGAGGGGCGCTTCCGAACCGCCGGCAAAGCAGGCGTCGGCATCGCCGTACTTGATGGTACGGTAGGCGTCGCCAATGCACTGGGCTCCGGTCGAGCAGGCCGTCACAACGGCCTCGTTGGGCCCCTTGGCGTTGTACCGAATGGCAATACGGCCGGCACTGATATTGCAGATCATCATCGGGACAAGGAAGGGACTGGTCCGGCGGTAGCCTTTTTCCGTCACTTCCTTGACCTGGTTTTCAATGGTGGTAATGCCCCCGGCGGCACTGCCCACAAACACCCCAAAGCGCTCAGGGTCCACATCGCCTTCCTTCAGGCCGCTGTCTTCATAGCACAGCTTGGCAGCCGCCATGGCCAACTGGCAATAGCGATCCATGCGCTTGGCTTCCTTGGGATCCATGTAATCACCGGGTTCAAAATCCTTGACCTCGCCGGCAATCTTGCAGGTGTGCTCGGTGCTGTCGAACAGGGAAATGTAGCCAATACCACTTTCACCTTTGGTAATGGATTCCCAGAACTTGTCGATACCAATGCCGTTGGGGGCAACCATACCCACACCGGTTACAACCACGCGGCGTTTTTGGTCTGCTTGTGTCATGGTGCTAATCCTGTTCCTAATGGTTTTTCGGGGACGTAACGAGACGAGAAAGCGAGTACTTGTGGGGAAAGCGCAAGGCTAGCGGAGAGAAAGCGCAGGGCTAAAAATAAGCCTGGTTACAACACGACCGGGGCCAGAGCCAGAATCGTGACGGCCCGGCACACCGGTGTGAAGCTAAGACTGATTAAGCTGGGGTTTAGGTGCGTTTTTCGATGTAATCGACGGCATCCTGAACGGTGGCGATTTTTTCGGCCTCTTCGTCAGGAATTTCCAAACTAAACTCTTCTTCCAGAGCCATAACCAACTCAACGGTGTCGAGGGAGTCGGCACCCAGGTCAGCCTGGAAAGCGGCGTTCGGCTTAACTTCAGCCAGGTCAACACTAAGCTGCTCGGCAATAATTTTTTGAACCCGTTCGAAGATGGTTGTGGTTGTACTCATTGATGTGTGTCTCCGTTGCAGAGGTTATGGGTTGAATAAACGGTTAGTGTCAGAGGGGGAAACTGGGGGTTGATGTATAAACCTGGGGTATATGGGGCTGGCAAGGGCCGTATAGTAATTCTTTCGCCGGGTTAAATAACCAGGCCGCCATCCACCTGAAACACTTGTCCAGTGATGTAAGACCCCGATTTTATCAAAAACACGACGGTATTTGCAATATCGTCGGGATTGCCCAAACGCCCCAGTGGGATGCGTTCTTTGATGGCTTCGGCATTCAGGCCGTCGGTCATGTCGGTGGCAATAAACCCCGGCGCCACGGCATTAACGGTAATATTGCGGCTGGCCAGCTCTTTGGCACAGGCCTTGGTCAACCCAATCAAACCGGCCTTGCTGGCGGCATAGTTGGTTTGCCCGGCATTACCGTACACGCCACTAATACTGCTCATGTTGATGATGCTGCCCTGGCGCTGCTTCATCATGACCTTGGCGGCTGCCTGGGTCAGATAGTAGGCCCCGGACAGGTTGGTGTCCAAGACCTGCCGCCAATCGTCCTGCTTCTGGCGAATCAGCAGGCCGTCGCGGGTAATGCCGGCATTGTTTACCAACGCGTCAATACGGCCAAAAGTAGCCACGGCGTCGTCAATCACCTGCTGCGCCGCATCAGGATCGGCCGCATCGGCCTTAATGGCCTTGGCCTGGCGACCCAACCGCTTGACGATTTCAACGGTCTGGTCGGCCGCTTCCTGATTGGCCGCATACGTCAAGACAATGTCGTACCCTTCCTTGGCCAAGGCTTCCACGCAGGCCTTGCCAATACCACGGGATCCGCCGGTAACCACGGCAACTTTTTGTTCTTGTTCAGTCGCATTCATTGGTCTAGTTCTCCTTGAACCCAGCGTGTGTCGGACAGAGACAACCCTTGCCGGGGAATAACACCTTATACCGCAGCCGGTTGCGGTAATTCAAACCCAAGGGCACCAAGGGCCTGGCCCATGGTTTCGGGATCGTACACCTGGTGGCACGTGATGTTGCGGTCAAAGCGCTTGATCATGCCGCTAAGCACGCCACCGGGGCCAAACTCGATAACCGTGTCGATGCCTTCGGCACCAAAGTGCGCCATGGTGGCCAGCCACAACACCGAATGATCGATTTGCTGCGGCAGCTTGCGCTGCAATGCGGCACCGTCGCGCGTCGGCTGGGCATCCACATTGGTAATGACCGGCACAATGGCATCGGCAAAGGTTTCGCCAGCCACATCGGCCTCAAAAGCCTTGGCAGCCTCGGCCATAAACGGCGAATGAAAGGCACCGCTGACAGCCAATGGCAGCACGCGCTTGGCACCCGCTTCGCTAGCCTTCTGGCACGCCACCGACACCCCTTCGGGCGATCCCGACAGAATGAACTGGATAGGGGTGTTGTAATTGGCCACCACCACCACTTCGCCGGTTTGCTCGGCAGCCTGCCCGGCAATTGCTTCAACCGTTTGCTGGTCCAGGCCCAATACAGCCGCCATGGTGCCCTGGGGCGCTTCGCTCATAAGCTGGGCACGCCGGGTAATAAGCCGAGCCGCTGTGGCAAGGTCGATACTGCCGGCCGCATACAGCGCGGCATACTCGCCCACGCTGTGGCCTGCCGTTAAAGTTGGGGTCATACCGCCGGTGACCTGGCGCCAGGAATCAACCAGCGCACATGACACCGCCGTCAATGCCGGCTGGGTATAGCGGGTTTCCTTCAAGCGATCCTCGGGGCCGTCAAACATCACCTCAAGCAAGCCTTCGGTGGTATGGGCTGCAAAACCATCCAGGCTGCGCCGAAAGGTGGGGCAAGCCTCGTACATGGCCTTGCCCATACCCACACACTGGGCACCTTGGCCGGGAAACACGAAAGCAATGGACGTACTCATAAAACAACGGCTCCGATTGATTAAAAAAGAAAGGACGGATCTTAAGACTTGGAAGACACCAGCTCAGGCTCGGCCTGGCCGGTTGTTTTGGTTGCAGCCAGGCGCTTGTCCACGGCGTTCCATTTCAGGATCACCGAGGCGGCGGACAACCCGGCACCGAAGCCGCAGATGTACAGCGACGAACCTGGTGTTAACTGACCGCTTTTGATGGCATCGTTGAGCGCCAGCAGCGTGGAGGCTGCCGACGTGTTGCTGTAATTCTCCAGGCTGATGATCAACTGCTCGGGGCGCAGGCCCAAGCGCTCGATAATGGAGTCCATAATGCGGATGTTGGCCTGGTGGAAGGCATAGAAATCAATATCCTTGGGTTTCAGGCCCACCTCGTCCAATGCCCCGATAACAATGCTGGGCATTTCACCGGCAGCAAACTTGAACACTTCCCGGCCGTTCATTGCCACGTAGGGTTTCTGATCCAGGGTACGGGGCTTGACCATCGGGGCGTTGGGCCGGTAGTTGGGCATCGTCAACTGCTGCCCCCGGCGACCGTCGAGCATCATGTGCATGGCAATCAACTCGTCGTTATCGTGGCCATTGGGGCTGTCCTCGGCGCGCGAAATCAGCATGCCTCCAGCCGCGTCACCAAACAACACACAGGTGCTGCGATCGTCCCAATCCACGCAGCGCGAGTGGATGTCGCTGGAAATAACCAGTGCGTTGCGGGCCGACCCGTTCTGGATGTACTGAATCGCCGTATTCAAGGCATAGACAAACCCGCTGCAGCCCATCGAGATATCGAAACCAAACGCGTTAACGGCCCCGATGGCCGCCTGCACCTGGCAGCAGGTGGCCGGGTAAATCAGGTCGGGCGTGGACGTGGCAATGATGATTAAATCCACATCGGCCGAATCAAACTCGGCAAAAGCCAGCGTGTCCTTGGCCGCACCAATCGCCAAATCCGCCACGGTCTGGTTCTCCTCGACAAACCGGCGTTCCTTGAAACCGGTACGGGGATAAATCCACTCATCGCTGGTATCGACATACTGGCTCAACTCTTCGTTGGTTACCACCCGGTCAGGCAAAGCGGTACCAATACCCAAAAACGTAATACCGTGCTTGCTGTCATGCTTGTTTCCAACGTTGGCCACTTACATACATCCTTCCAAAACTTTTGTTTCCATTTGCTCCACCACGTTTTGCTCGATGGCCTGTTTGGCCAGGCCAAGCGCATTGAGGATGGCATAGGCCTTGCTGTTGCCGTGGGCAATCACGCAAAGCCCCTTAACGCCAAGCAGTATGGCACCACCGGTTTCTTCGTCCACCACTTTTTTGACAATCGTGGACTTCAAGGCCGATTTTACCAGAAGCCCACCGGCACGGGCACGAATTCCGCTATTAACGGCATCTTTCATCATCCGTAACATAAGCAGGGCAACGGCTTCAGAGGTTTTAAGAAATATGTTGCCGGTAAAGCCATCGCAAACGGCAACCTCGGCATGCTGTTCATACATGTGCCGGGCCTCGACATTACCCACGAAGTTAATCTCGTCGTATTCCTCCAGCAGCTTGTAGCCAGACACGGAGAACGTGTTGCCCTTGCCCGGCTCCTCGCCAATGTTAAGCAGTCCCACCCTTGGGTTGTCTACCCCGTGAATGGCCGAGTAGAAAATGCTGCCCATCCGGGCAAACTGCAACAGCATTTCGGGCAGGCAGTCGGCATTGGCTCCGGCATCCACCACCAAAAACGGCCGGCTAACCGTCGGCAGATGCACGGCAATGGCAGGGCGATCAATGCCCTTGACGCGGCCCATGTTAAAAATGGCACTGGCCATGGCCGCCCCGGTATTACCGGCAGCCACCACCCCCTGGGCCCGGCCTTCTCCAACGCAGCGGGTGGCCACGTTGATGGAAGCGTCCTTTTTCTTGCGGATACTTGAGGCCGGGGTCTCGCCCATGTCAATGACCTCGGTGGCCTCAACCACTTCATAGTCCACGTGCCGATAGGGCGATTCGGCCACAAGGGCTTCAATACGGCTGGGTTGGCCAATCAGCAGCACCTTAACCCGGTGTTCGGCAGCCCCCCATAGGGCCCCTTTCACGATTTCGTCCGGGGCATAATCGCCCCCCATACAGTCTACGGCAATGGTAATCAAGACAATGTACCCGATCCTTTGGCTGGCGGTGACGGTGCCACCGGTGCATCAATGGCCGCTGGCAGCCACGTTTAAACCCTATAGAGCATACCCGAAGCCCCCCTGCTTTTACCAGCTTAGCGGCACCGACATTGCCGGATGCTTAACAGTTACCCAAGCCAAAACCCTGTGCCTGACAAATACAGAACCAACCACGCCTTAAAAGCCTCTCCTGAACCAAGGGTGTCAGGACAGGAAACACGCCTTCAGACAAGGCTTTTGCCGCAAGAAGAGGGGGTTATTCCTCGACCACGATCCGCTCGGACACCAGCTTGCCTTTGTAATAGCCGCAAGAGGTGCACATGTGGTGGGGCAGACGCATATCGCCGCAATTGCTGCACCGGGTCAGGGTCGGCACGGTGGCGCGCCAGTTGGAACGGCGGTGGCCCTGGTCGGATTGGCCGGTTCGTTTCTTAGGTACGGGCATGGCACGTAATTATCCTGTTACTCGTCAGTAAACCTTGTGGAAGGCGGGTCTAATCTAGACACACAAAACCCCCGGACCAACATGTCGGGGGACATACTACTTTAACACAGCAAGCCGCGATGTCAAAAGGCTTCGGGGAGGAGGTCTTTCCCCGATAAACCCAACCTTTACGGCTTAACCATGCCGTAAGGCGGCCAGGCCGGTAAAACCTGTCCTTGCCATTGCGGCCAGGCCTCAGGCCGAGCCGGGAAGGCTGAGGAAACTTGCGCAGCAGCCCCATACTGCGACGGCAACACCGATACAGCCGATGGCACAACCGGCGAAGCGACGGGCAACGCCCACTGCAGCAAAGGAGCCGAAGCGGGCATGGGAACCGATACTTCGGCTTCAACACGCTTGGCTTGCGTTGCCTTGGCCGGGCGAGACAACGAGACGGAGCCGGGCAACGGGTTCAAAAACTTGTCAGCACGGGCCTGAAGGGCGGCATCCTGACGCTTTTGCCGATTGCTGCGCCACTCCGACAGCTTAATGGACATGTAGGGCTCGACGATGCCCATCAGCCCCAACGTCGCGGCCAAGCTACCCAGGGTTAACACCATGTTGCTGCGAAGCGTGGGGATACGAAGCGCTTTGGGCAGCAGGCCTATTTCCTGCTTGCTGCGCAATACGTCGGCCCCGTTAACCTTTTTCAGCAGGTTCGGGCTCCAAGCTTCAGCCAGTGCACGCTTGATAATCGGCATCCCCACAATCCAGGTTCCCCAACCCGTGTAGGAATCCACCGTCCGTTCCCAAAACTCGTTTTCACTGCGCGAGAACATCATCCGGGCAATAATCAGAAAAGCAAACAACGAGCCCATCTGCTGACGGGTGGTAAAGGGAAAGGATTTGCCAAACTCAAACATCTTGCCCAGGTTCTTGGTAAAGGTGTTGAACTTCAGCGGGTTGTTGAAAGCCTTGGCAAAGCTTGCCGTATCGGCCAGCGTGTCGATGTTGAACAGCCCCAGACCCATCGTCAGGGGCAGGGCGGTTAGCAGCGTGGGCAGCATCTGTCCGTTGCGAACGCTGTCGGTGAGGAAAGGAAACAGCTTGCTGGACTTGCCCTGGTTCAGGACCTGTTCCTGGAAGCGGGTGTACAGACCGTTTTCAGCCGGGTAGTACTCGCGGCCCTGAATTCGGGTGGTAACCTGACGAATGAGGTACGGCACGGAGAAGGACAGCCCCACGGCCACGGCCATACTCAGGGGTACACGCCATCCGTTAAGGCGGTTGGTCTTGCCAATTAAATCCATGGCCGCCTGGCCAAAGGGACCTTTCCGGCGGGAGGCATACTTGGCCAGGGTACGGGCTTCATCAACCAGGGTGTTCAGGCACGCCATGGTGGTTTTCTTGCCCTGGATACCGGCACCGACACCCGCCTCAACCAGCTTCACTTCGTTTTGGGCCTGGCCAAGGCGTTTTAGTACGGCGTTAATAGCCTGCATTTTTGGCTTGTCGCCCGATGCCGACAACGCCTTGAGCACACCCGCCTCAACCTGGGCCATATCGGCCGGCTTGGCCGACCCCTGGGCCACGGCACCGGCCAGGGCCTTAAAGAAGTCCCGTTCGGTCGTCATGGCACGACCAGCACGACCGGCATCAGCCGGGCTCGCCAACAAATCCCTGAACCGGTTCAGGTTGGCGTGGCCCAGAAACTGGTTGCTGAACCCCCGACGGCTGCCGTCAGCCAACGCCCCAATCGCCCAGGCCATAACCCCGGCTGCCACGTTGTCCGTTAAAATAGACCCCACTTCGCGCTCCATCCGCTCGGCACTGGCCATCGGGTTAACCTTGGGCTTCGCCACGGTCTGGCGGTTGTACAAATACTCGCGAATAAAGTCCATGCCGCTGCGTAACACGCCAAACCCCAGCAAGTCGAGGAAAATCATCTCGATAGTCGCATTGCACAACGGCCCTTTTTCCAGGAACTGATCGGCCCGGTACAGGGCATTGCTGATACCGGGGTAAGGGGATTTGGCACGCAGGGCCTGGGTAAGCCAACCACCCGCCGCCTTGGCGGCACGCGCCTTGCCCCCCCCAAACCGGGTAGGGTTCGGGGGCTGGGTGGTTTGCAGAGGTTGTAGGGCGGGTGAGGTCACAGTCGGGGAAGGTTCCTGGGTTAAACGAATAAACAAAAAAGCCGTCGATGAATTGAGGCATCGACGGCTTTTTATGAAGCGGTTGAAACGTTTGTTAAGCGGGGATATAAGGCAGTTTAGACAAGTGGGAGAAAGGGGGCTTTAACGGTTCACCAATTACAGCAGCACATCGATGGCCATCATCGGATGATGATGGTGATGATGATGTGCAGTTTGGTGAAACCGGGTCATAAAGCGACTAAACGTCCTGTTTGTTAAAAAATTGGGGCGCCCGGCAAGGCAGGCGGTCTATTATGCTACCTAAATCGTACCCCTTCGTCAACCCTGCACGTCAGGGAAACGGGGAAGGTGGGGGCAAAGAGGGCATGACCTAAAAAAACCCGGCACCACCAAAAAAGTGCGCCGGGTTTTAAGCTTGTTTCAATAAACCTAGGATACTTGCCTAGACCTAAACCTAGACCTAAACCTTGGCCACCATATCGGTAATGACCGGGATGTTCGGGTCTTCGCCCTGGTAGGCCTGATAGCCGAGAATGGCGGCATACACCAGGTAAACCAAGCTGATAACCAGCGATCCCAGGCCAAAGGTAACAAACGACACGACGATGTTAACCACAAACAGGGCAATGGATAAAAAGACCGCCTGCAGGGTGTGTTTTTTCACAAAGGCCGATTCGTCCTTCTTAATCAGGAAAATAATCAGCGGGCCGATACACCAGGTCAGGATACTCAACCAGTAGCCCAAGCCAGCCATCAACTTGTCGTTTTCACTGGCAGGCGCCACAGCACCACCAGCCGATTGCTGTTCATTCATACGTCTGTCCAATCCTTCCACTCAGTAACGAAAAAAATAAACCAATCAATATTGGCCCCTAGCATAGCGGCAGATTGGCAATGGAGTCAAACCCCAGCCACATCACCCCTGTCCCAGGCACGGCTTAATGGGCCAGCGTACGAAGGTACAGCAGCAAATCGGTTAATTCCTGTTCGCTCAACACCGAGCCATAGGCCGGCATGCCCCCCCGGCCCTGCTTAATGACAGCCCGAACCGCCGCATCGCTTCGGCTCGACTGCCAGGCCGGCTTGTTAAAAGCGATACCTTTTTGTTGCATTTGCGGGTATAGCCCTTCGCCCTGCGCCCCATGGCAATAGGCGCAACGCCCCTGGTACAAAAGCTTTCCGCGATCTTTGGCCGTCGTGGGCTTGGCTTTCTGATCGGCAGCCGAAGCGGCAGCCACCAGCGTATCACCGGACTCACCGACCTCGGCAGCCAAGGAGGTGTCGTCAACCAGGGCCTGGCGATCCAAACCACTTTCGGGGGCGGCGGGTTGGGAAGCGGATTGAACCGGTGTCACGGCCAAGGACGCCTTAGTGCTTCCGGTACAACCGGTCACACCAAACACCAGGGCCAGGAAAAGCACAAACCACCCCAGCAGGCCCAAGCACATTAAACCCAGCCGGTTAAGGCGCCGGTCGGTTTCAAGCCGGTTCTGGTTCAGCCGGGCGTGGGGATGAGGGGATTCGGAAAACGCCATATCGAAACAACCACCCAAAACGGTTATCAACAGGAAAGCGAATTCGTTTACAATAAATCAAACCACCGCCTCGGCCGAGTGAGTATTGTCAACCTCAGGGAAGGTTGTTTACGTTCGATGTCCTTTTTGACCGAAGATCAGCGCAGTATCCAGCAGTTGGCTCACGATTTCGCCCAGTCCGCCGTAAAAAACAAGGCCCGGGCCGCTGAAGCTGACCCCGCTGAAATGATGCAGTTGTGGCGGCAGCTGGCCGACATGGGCCTGGCCGGCCTGGCTTTCCCCGAAACCTATGGTGGCGCCGGGGCCGACTACTTGTCGTATTGCTGCCTCATCGAGGAGCTGGCCCGCGTATCGGCCTCGCTGGCCGTGATGCTCAGTGTGCACACCACCGTCGGCATCCTGCCCATTTTTGACTTCGGCAACGACGCCCAAAAAAACCGCTTCCTGCCCGATCTGCTGAGCGGCAAGCATATTGCCGCCTTTGGGTTAACCGAACCCGATGCAGGCAGCGATGCCGGATCGGGCGATACCCGGGCCGTGCCAAATGAAAAAGGGGACGCCTACCGGTTGTCCGGCAGCAAGATTTTTATTACCAACGCCCTGACCGCCCAGATTTTCGTCGTTACCGCCCGCTCTGAAAACACGCCCGGCAATAAAGGGTTGTCGGCCTTTATCGTGCCGCGCGACACCACGGGCTTTAGCGTGGAAAAAGGCGACGCCAAGCTCGGTATTGTCGGGTCGGACTGGGGCACGCTGGTGTTCGACCAGGCCGAGGTTCCGGCGGAAAACCGGCTGGGTGGGGGCGGCGACGGGTTCAAGATTTTTATGAACAGCCTTAACTCGGGGCGGGTCAGCATTGGGGCCATGGCCGTGGGCATTGCCCAGGGAGCACTCGACGAGGCCACAAAATATGCCAAGCAGCGCCAGCAGTTTGGCCAGCCCATTGCCAACTTCCAGGCCATCCAGTTCAAGCTGGCCGACATGGCCACGGAAATAGCCGCCGCCCGGCATCTGGTTTACCACGCCGCACGGCTCAAGGATGCGGGCCAACCGTTTCTGAGTGAGGGCAGCATGGCCAAGCTCTACGCCTCGCAGGCCGCATGGCGCGCCACGAACGAAGCCATGCAAATCCACGGCGGCTACGGCTACACCACGGATTTTGCCATCGAGCGGTACTGGCGCGACGCACGGTGCCTGGAAATCGTGGAAGGCACGAGCGAGATACAGCGGCTGGTCATCGCCCGGCAATTGCTAAGTTAGCCCCCTTCCCTCAAGAAGAGAGCCGCCGCCGCCGACAGCCTGTCGTAACCATCCCCTTACAATTCACCAGCCAGGCATTGCCTCGGCCTGTTTAGCCGGGTACTATCGGGCAGGATCTTGTGGCCGCTGTGGTTTTTAAAACGGTGTCGTGACACCCCTCCCTAATCACACCCTAATCACAACGTAATCAAAGGGCTTTTATCCGTCATGCGTATTCATCGTCACCTGCCCCCCACTAGCCCCCTTCGGTTTGGGGCCCGAATCATCCAGTTTGTCGATGCCCGCCATCAACCCCTGACAAAGCCGCCGGCCGACGACACCGCAGCCACAAACGGGGCCGCAGCCAAAAATGGGGCGACAGCCGCCAAATCTCCGCCGCCGACCATTCCACCCCGGTTTGAGCTGAATGCTCTTTCAGGCCAGCTGGGGCAAGCAAACGGGCAACCCCGGGCACCGCTTGGCGACTTGAACGAAGTGGCCGAGGCCGTGGAAGCCTTTGCCCTGGGAAGCCTCAAGCAAATGCTAATGGCCTCGCCGGACTTGCGCGTGGTGGTACAGCCCGACGCCGACACCCCATGGGCAAGCAGCCTGGGCCCGCACGAAGCCTTTGTGGTAAGCCCCTCCGACCCGGAGTTTTCGCAGATTCCGCCCCAGGGCAATCGGGCGGACCCGCAACCCAGCCCCTACTATACCCCGGCCTACCAGCGCCACCAGACCAGCCCGAAGCCCCCGCTTCAGGTGGTCGTGCCCGACAGCCTGCTGGTCGATCTGACCGTCGAAGCCGAACATGTTGTCGCGTTTGATGAGCAGATGAGCGACGAACTCGGGCAAGCATGGCTCGCACATGCAGGAGACTCTATTGACGAACCCCATGGCACATTGCTAGAGTCGGCCGCGCATGAGTTTGCCAGCAGTACCGCGCGCCTGCAACTGGCCCAGCGCTTGTCTGAACTGACCACCACCGACGGCAACCCCTTGTTTAACGGCACCGGGCAACTGCTGTTGGACATCAACGCCTGAGAATATCTCCTAGGTCTAGGACGTGTCATGTCAGGCATTCATGGGCAAATGAGGGCAAACGGGGGCAAACCGCAAACGGATTTCAATGCCTGAAGGTTTGGTTTATAGTAGTTCGGCGTGGTTGCCACCGCGCCGTTTAGCGTCTGTTTGTGTGCCACGGATCCGCCCCCCTTATGAGCAATGCCGTCCAAGACATTGAAGCCCAGCTTCAACAGTTAAAAGCCGAGGCCGAAGCCGCGTTGAAAGACACCGACGCGGTGGATCTGGCTACCCTCGACGAACTGCGCATCCGGTTTCTGGGCCGCAAGGAAGGCCGCCTGACCCACATCAAGCGCGGCCTGAAGGATATTCCCGACAGCGAGCGGCCACGGATTGGGTCGTTGGCCAATGAAGTCAGCGAGGCCATTGAGGGCCTGATTACCCAGAAACAGCAACACCTCAAAGAAGCCGCCCTCAACGATCGCCTGAAAACCGAGGCCATTGACGTAACGATGCCCGGTGCCTTCCGGCCCCAGGGCCAGGTGCACCCCATTACCCTGGTGGTTGAAGAGGTCAGCAACATTTTTTACGGCATGGGCTTCGAGCGCATTGACGACGACGTGTGCCCGGAAGTGGAAACGGACTACTACAATTTTGACGCCCTGAACTTCCCCGCCGACCACCCGGCCCGCGACATGCAGGACACGTTTTACACGAACGTGGGCAAAAACGTGCTGCTGCGCAGCCAAACCAGTACCGCCCAAATCCGCTACATGGAAAAACACCAACCGCCCCTGCGCGTGGTGTGCCCCGGCCGCGTTTACCGAAACGAGGACGTCAGCAGCAAGAAAGGCGTTTTGTTCCACCAGTTCGAAGGCCTGCTGGTTGACGAACACGTGACCTTCGCCGACCTGAAGGGCACCATCCACGAGTTTATTCGCCTCTTTTTCGGCGAGGAGCGACCGACCCGCTTCCGGGCCAGCTACTTTCCCTTTACCGAACCCAGTGCCGAAGTGGATGTGGCCTGGCAACCGGCTGGCAAAAGCGAACCGGTCTGGCTCGAAATCATGGGTTGCGGCATGGTCGACCCCAACGTGCTGCGTATGGTCGGCATCGACCCGGAACGCTACACTGGCTACGCCTGGGGCATGGGCTTTGAACGGCTGGCCATGCTCAAGTACGGCATTGACGACATCCGGCAGTTCACAACCAACGATGTCCGGTTTCTTCAACAGTTTTTAGGCGCATAAGGACACCCCACCGATGCTCGTCTCACTGGAATGGTTACAAGCGTACGTCGACCTGTCGGGCCTGGCCCCGGACGACATTGCCGAGGCCCTGACCAACGCCGGGCTGGAAGTGGAAGACGTCGAGCTGAAAGGCGGCGCCTTCAGCAAGGTGGTCGTCGCCCATGTCGACAAGGTTGAGCCACACCCCAACGCCGATCGGTTGCGGCTGGTGACGGTCAACCTGGGTGACACCTGTAACCAGGTGGTTTGCGGCGCCCCCAACGTGGCCGAAAAGATGCGCATTGCCTACGCCCAACTGGGCGCCCAGGTCATCAACCGCAAGGACGGCACGCTGTTTGAACTGACCCCCGCCAAGATCCGGGGCGTGGAATCAACCGGGATGATCTGCTCCATTGACGAGCTGGGCCTGAGTGGCCAATACGAGTCGAGTGAAGCGGGCATCTGGGATATCACCACCGTTTGCCCCGATGCGGCACTGGGCACCGACCTTAAAACCGCCCTAGGCCTGAGTGCCTATGCCGTGCTGGACACAGCCCCCACCGCCAACCGGGGCGACCACATGAGCATGCTCGGTGTGGCCCGGGAAGTAGCCGCCCTGTTTGACCGCGACTTGAAGATAGCGCCACCTGGCACACTCGACCCCAAAGGGGCCTCATGTCCGATTCAGGTTGAGATTGTCGACGAGGCCGCCTGCTCGTTTTATGCCGGGGTGCTGGTGGAAGGCATTACCATTGGCCCAAGCCCCGACTGGCTCGTTCGACGCCTGGAAGATGCCGGGGTGCGCAGTATCAACAACGTGGTGGACATGACCAACTACGTGATGCTGGAGTACGGTCAACCCCTGCACGCCTTCGATGCCAACAAGATCAAGGCGCTGGCCAAATCCTCGGCCCCGCCCACCATTGGGGTGCGGTATGCCCGAAGTGGCGAAACCATGACCACCCTCGACGACATCGAGCGGACCCTGACACCCCAAAGTGCCCTGATTACCCTTAACGACGTCCCTGTTGCCCTGGCCGGGGTCATGGGGGGGGCCACCACCGAAATCGACGACCAGGCCACGGCGGTTTTCCTGGAATGTGCCTATTTCCCCTCGGCATCCACCCGCCTCAGTTCGCGCAGCGTCGGGTTGCGCAGCGAATCGTCGGCCCGCTTCGAACGCGGCATTGATGCCGCCACCTGCGATGCCGCCCTGGCCCGGGCGGTCGAGCTGTTGCAACAACTGGCCGGAGGCCAGGTGCACAGCATGGTCATCGACGATCGGCGCCAGCTCCAGAACACCGTCGTTTCGCTTCGATTGGCGCAGCTTGAGCGTGTGCTGGGTATGGATGTCCCTCAGGAAACCGTACAGCAATGCCTGACCCACCTTGGCTTTACCGTTGACACGACCGACAACACGACATGGGCTGTAACTGTCCCCAGTTACCGGGCCGACGACGTAACGCGCGAAATCGACGTAATCGAGGAAGTCATCCGCGTCTATGGGTACAACCGTATTCCCTATACCCTGCCGGCCAAGACCGCCACGCCGAAGATAACCGCCCGGCAACAGTTCTTGAACACCATACGCGGCAGCCTGATGGCCAGCGGCCTGGCAGAGGTCAGCACCGCTTCGCTGATTGGCCCAACACTGGTTGAACAAACCCAGGCCCACATCGACGAAAGCAAGGCCGTGCGCCTGACCAACTCGCATTCGGCCGAGTTTGTACTGATGCGTCAGCAACTGCTACCGAGCCTGCTCGACATTGCCCTGCACAACGAGGCCAAGGGCAACCAAACGCAATGGTTTTTCGAGCTGGGACGCACCTACCTGCGGGTGGCCGAGCCCAGCGAAAAATACACCGGTGTGACGGAAACCCTGATGCTGGGTGGCCTGATAAAGGGGCTGCCCCAAGCTGCCCGGTGGCACCAAAGCAAGCTGAAGACCCTGGATTTCTTCGTCGTCAAAGGGATGCTCGAACAGCTCTTCTGCCAGCTTCGGTTACCGCAAGCCCAACGCTGGGTTGCCGAGGCCACCAGCCCAATGATGCACCCCGGCCAGACGGCCACCATCAAGTTTGGCAAGCAGGCGGTCGGCATTATTGGCCAGTTGCACCCAAGACTCTACGATTCCCTGAAACTAAAAGGCCCCGTGTTCGTGTTCGAACTCCACGTCGATCAGCTCTGGAAACTGGCGGACAAGCGCGAGCCGGTTAAAGCCCATGCCCTGAGTGCCTACCAGGCCGTAGAGCGAGATTTGGCCCTGACCGTGCCGGAAACCATTTCGCACCAGCAAATCATGGCCGCCTTTGGCCAGGCCAACGAGCCGTTGCTGAAGCAAATAGAGCTGTTTGACATGTATGCCGGCGAGCAGGTCGAGGCAGGGCACCGCAGCCTGGCCTACCGGCTGACGCTGCAATCCAACGAGGGAACGCTGACCGATGCACAAATTGCAGCGGCCCTCGATCAGCTAACGGCGTCGCTCAACCAAGCGCTCAATATTACCGTCCGCAGCTAAACGCGTCGCACCGATCCGGTAGGGGCAGGGGCAGAGGTGTGTCGGGCTAATAGGTTCACGCCAAATCAACCGGCGGCTCACACGGCGCGCCAGCACGTTCTATCAATGCCGTTTAATCCGTTCAATCCGTCGTCACGTTCTTCGTGGCCAGGGCAATCTGGGCTACTCCGTGCCCATGGCATCCTAGGCTACTCCGTGCCCATGGCATCCTAGGCTAATCCGTGCCCATGGCATCCTAGGCTAATCCGTGCCCATGGCACGGGCAAACCGGAAAGCCACGTCGGCCAGGCTGAACTGGCTGGAGTTGAGCATCGCGTTCTTCACGCTGCGGAACTCCTGTACCGCCTCGGCATACCGCAACTGGTCGGCCAGAAAGTATTCCGATTCGCGATAGCGTCGGTCCACCTTCAGGTAGCGCGAGTCAATCGACTGGTCTTGTTTGGTCACTTCTGCCTTTTCCTGTTTCACCGGTTCGTCGCCACCAGCACCGGGCTTGGGCAATGGCGATGAGGGTCCATGATGGCTCAAGGTTCAGATCTCCCCTCGATTCTGATGTTGTAAATCGTCGATCTAAAAAATGGTCAATACAGCACATCACTGCATAAGCTTAAAACCATGGGTCATGGGCTTTGTGATAGTTTTTTATTCAATGTCAGCAAATATTTCAAAGATTGTTTTTATAATTAAATATGGGTTAACCCCCTCGAATTCCAGCCCGCCAAAGCCTGCAGAGACCTGCTTTTGCAAAAGCCGTCGGTGCTTGATTTTAGCCTTTGTCAGGGGTATAGTGGGCGCTCTGTGTCCCCCCACCCCAACCGGCCAAATTCGTGTCGGCCGGCAGAAGGCGGGTAAGCGATACAAGCCCCCCGCACGCGTCTGTTTGTAATAAACTAGTCTGTATAGACGAGATGAGAAGCCGCCTCTACACGGATGCCGTGCTTCAGTCCAAATTCCAGTGGAGAATGTTGCCCCCATGAAACCCGATATCCATCCCGAGTACCACCAGGTTGAAGCCACCTGCGTTTGTGGCAACGTGGTCAAAACCGGGTCGGTGATGCCTGCCATCAAGCTTGAAATCTGCAGTGCCTGCCATCCCTTCTTTAGTGGCGTGGCCAAGTTTGTCGATACCGAAGGCCGCGTCGAGCAATTCAAACGCCGTTTCGGTAACGTTAAAAGCAAGAAAAAGACAAAAGGCGATCAGCCACAAGACGACGCCTAGAGACAAAGAGAGAGCACTGAGGTGTTGCCAGGCCGGTCACCGTCCGCCTTGCCCGAAAAGGCTAAATGTGCCCGTTAAGGTTGCGCCGCGCAAATGAACGTGCAAAGGAGCCTTGCGCTATGAGCGTTGTTAGCAGCGTTGTTACCCCGCCCCTCTCCCTCACAGCCCGGGCCATGGCCGTGGTGGCTTTAGCCGGGTTGTTTTTTGCCGGGCCAACAGCCCTAGCCCTTGCCGATTCCCTAACCCTGGCCGATCCCCTGGCCTCGTTACCTTCCCCGCAAGACCCGGAAATGACGGACGGGGTAGACCTGCTGATGCCCGGTGTCTTTCATGGCCAGGAAGTGGAGGCCAAATCGGGCGAACGCTGGTGGGGCCTGTTTGAAACCCAGAACAACGACACCTCAGGCAAAAAACAATACGAGCTGCGGCAGGTCACCATCGAGGTAGATGTCGTGCGTGATCCGCTTGTGGACACCGAACCCGGCCAGAACAGCGGCAAACGGGTACGGGTCAACGAAGCCCGCCAGCCCATCTTTTTGGTACAGGGCGATTTTTTCAAACCGGGCCCGGTCAACACGGTGTTTGAAGGTGTACAGTTCCTGTACCCTGGGCAGCAACTGGCGTTTTCCATCAACGAAAAACCGTATTTCATTACCAGTACCGGCGCCGTGGACAGCCCCAGCCCCCAAGAGGGTATTCATCTGCGCGATTACAGCCTGATGCTGGTGGACCGTACCCTGGCCCAGGAACCCGACCCGCACGACGGTATCCCGCCCCATATCCAGCCGCTGCTCAGCAGCAACGAACTGGATGTCTTCGACGGCGATCGTCCCTCGGTTTACTGGGTGGGCGACTTGGACCGCGATGGGCTGCCCGATGTCTTATTGGACCAAAGCAACGATGACGATGTGAACATGATGACGCTGTTCATGTCCCACAGCTCTTCGGCCACAGCCACCCAATGGCTGCTGCCGGTTGGCACTTTCAAGGCCGTGGGCTGCCCCAGCAAGCTTTAGGCAGCCGGGGTTAAATACGTCGACAGCGCTTCGAGGTTTCGGAACGCCGCCTCAATGGTGTCGTCGTTCTGGCAGAAGCTTAGCCGAATATAGCGCCCGCCCTGCTGCTGGTCACGAAACAGGCCGTTGCCGGGAATCGCCGCCACCTTGATCTGCGGAATCAGGAAGTTCCGAACAAAGCTGTCGGCATCGTTAATCTGATACTGGGTTTTCACCTCGGGCCTGAGCCGATCCAGCGTCGGGCCGATGTCGACCATCACGAAATACCCGCCATCGGGCACGGCATAGTGCCCGGCAAAAGGCGACCGGGACAAGTGGTCCAGCATCTTGCGCCGACGCGCCCCGTACCGTTCATGCAAGGACTGGTAATAGTCAGGCGTAGCCATCTGGTTCAGGGCCACGACGGCCATGGCCTGGATAGGCTCGGGGCTGCACATGCTCGTCACGTTTTTAAGCCCCTTCAGGTTGCGCATCCACTCGGCCTTGGCGTCTTGCACGTCACGACCGGCACCGGGCGGGGTGGGGGGCAGTGCCAGGCTGCCGATACGGTAACCGGTGGTGTTAAACGTTTTGGCCAGGGTGTTGATATAAATCAAGCGTTTTTGCAACGACGGTTCGGCAGCCACCGACACATGGGGACGACCGTCAAAGAGAATATGACGGTAGGTTTCATCGGCAATCACCATAATGTGCTGGCCGGGATGGTCGAGCTCCCAGTCATCCAGAATCTGCCCCATCCGCTTGAGTTGGCTGGCATTCAGCACGGCCCCGGTGGGGTTATGGGGGTTGAACAAGACAACCGCCTTGGTTTTTTCTGTCAGGGTGTTGGCAAAGGCCTCCATGTCGAACACAAAATGTGGCTGCCCGGCATAGTCACCCTCCGTCAGGGGTTCCAATTTCAGCGGAAAGGGTTTCAATTGACGCTCAATTTTATCGTCCCCGCCAAAGGCCATCTGCAGGCTACCCGTGTACAGGCCGTAATAGGGGTCGGTGGTCACCACCTCGTCATCGGGGCCCACCGTACTGTTAATGGCAATAAAAAAGGCTTCCGTGGCGCCTTGCGTCACCATGATGTCGTCCGGCTGATAGGGCAGGGCCGGGTTCAGCTCGCGGTTAAAGTTGTCGGCCAAGGCCTGGCGCAAAGCCGGCATGCCTTGAATGGCCGTATAGCGGGATCGATCGGCCTGGGCACTGGCGGCCAGTTCGTCGCGAAGCCTCTGGGGGTGCTCGTCATCGGGCGTGCCCTGTCCCAGGTTAACGGCCCCATGCCGAAGGGCCAACTCGGTAATGCTGTGGATGGCCGAACTGGCAAATACCCGGGCCTGCCTCGGGATAACGATTTGCGGACCACTGCCCATGGCGTTGCCAAACTGCACGCAGTCGGCCAAAAGCCGGCCTTGCCAGAGCGGAGGGGGTGAACAGGCTATCCGGGGCGAGTGGCCCACAGGTCTTAACGGCGAAACAAGCGACTGGACAAACATCTTTGAAACAGTACCCACACAGCATGTCGTCAATACACAGGGCATGCCGCTGCCGACACATCCCCATACCTGTATAACACAAGCCCTTAAACCGGATTGCGCCCACCACGGCAACTATAACCAAATATGAAGCCACTGCACAGAACGACACGTGCTTCTGCAGCCTTTTTTACCATCCCCTGTTTTGGGCTTAGCGGTTTTTAAGGCGCTTGACCCCAGGCCCCGATCGCTTGTCCTTCTGGGGGTTGTCAATATCAATGGTTAGCGGTTCACCTGTTTCAGGCTTGGGCTTACCGGTGACATCCCCCTCAAACAAAACCGAGGTCAGTTTCGCAACCCCCTTGTTGTCCTTAAAAATGATCAGCAGCAATAGCCCTGCCAACCCCAGGGTGGCCCCATACAGAGCCCCACGGCCTACCAAAAAGCGTTCGCCAGCAGGCAGTACCACCCGCTGAAATAGCCGGGCAGCCGCTAAGCGCCAGATCCACAGTAAAAAACCATTCATAGTATCAGTCTAGCGTTTTTTAAGCCGTCCTTCAACCCGGCACCACCCCCTAAAAAACCCAACCCCCACACAACGCCCAGAAACAAGGCACGAAAAAACCCCTGAGTTTGGAATGTTGTGACTGGGAGTTTTTTGACTCCGGGCTCACCAGGTGGGTGCCCTTCGGAACACGGTATTCGTTTCCAACAGGCCTTATATGGAGGCATTGGTTTACGGCAGTGCTCTCTGTCAGGATGCTCCCTTTATATCAAGTTGTAGAGTCAAAACTTGGGGACAGCCACAACCTCAGGGGTTCCCTTATTATGCCACATGGTGGTGGGGTCCGTAAATGGAAACGACGAACATCCCCCACCTGGAGGCTTTTTGGAAACGACTGCTGTCGAGGTTGTTGAAGGGGACGCGTTTCTAACCACCCAACTGGCTAATAAACGGCCCCAGCAACTTGGGCAGCAAATAAAACCCAACCACACCCACGGCAAAGGCGCCCAGGGTAATGGCTGGAAACATCAAAATCATCATTTTTTCGGGGTTGGGGTCAGTGCCACTAACCGCCCGTACAGCCTTGGATTGCTGAGGCTTGCTCAGGCGGGCCAGCGGTGACGAATTGGCTTTGGTCATGGCGTTTGGATCTTCCCTTGCCTTATACAACGATACGGCGTAATGTCCTTTATTATATCGAGGAAATCCCATGCCGGAAGCCCCCCCCTTCAATCCATCAGGCTCTTCAGAAGAGCGAATTACCGCCCATTGGGCCCTGTGCCCCACACCAACCGGTGTCGAAGTACGCCAAGGGGTTCGTTGCGTGGTTGATCCCTACACGTCCCTGATCATGGCCTGCCAGGCCAAGGGACAGGAAGCCTGGGCCGATATCGACTTAAGCCGGGGGACCACCCTGCTGACCCCCGGCCTGATCAACACCCATACCCACCTTGAACTGTTTCGCACCGCCCCCATTGAACGACACCCCGACCAGACCTTTGCCGACTGGCTACTGGCCGTTATCGACTATAAACGGGGATCCACGATGGTTGATGCCATTTCGGCCTGCCACCACAGCATGGTCGAACTGATCACGTCGGGCACCACCTGCGTCAACGACATCTCCTCGGAAGGGGCCAGCCTGGTCGCGCTGGAGCAAATCGGTCTGAGAGGCACCGTTTCACCGGAGAGCATTATTCTGGGTGATCTGAGCGACGTGGGCGGCCCGACTGCCGAACAGCAATGCCAGCAAGCCATCGAACGCTGGCTGAGCCTTCAGGAATCCTGGGACAAGCACCCCCTGCTGCGGCTGGGCGTGTCTCCTCATTCGCCCTACAACATGACCCCGGCCGTGTGGGAGCAACTGGTGACGCATACCACACCCGCGCTGGTACACACCCATTTGGCCGAAACCCGGGACGAGCTGACCTACTTTAAAACCGGCAGCGCCTCCTTGAGCGAGCTGGACGAAAAAATTCTGGGCAAACGCTTTGCCCCGCCCCAGGTGGGCGTGTCGCCGGTGGTGGCCTACGAGGCCCAATGGGGCAGCCACACCAACGTGGTTGCCGCCCATGGGGTGTTTCTCGACGAGGCAGACATCGGCATACTGGCCCAACATGATGTGGCCATGGCTCACTGTCCGCAAAGCAACCAGTGGCTCAGCGGCATCGAGGCCGTAATGCCCTACCACAAGCTAAAGGCCGCCGGGCTGCGTGTGGGGCTGGGGACAGACAGTAGCCTGTCATGCCCCCGGCTGGATCTGCGCACCGAGGCCCGACTGGCCCAAACCCTTCATGGGCTTGGCCTGGAAGAAACCCTGCAGTTGTGCACCGTCAACGGCGCCGCCGTACTGGGGCAAGCCGAACTACTGGGACAGTTACGCGAAGGCTACAAGGCCGATCTGGTCTTGTGGTGGCACCCGTCGGCCGACCCGGCTACCCTGTCCGATCCGCTGGCCTTGTGGCTCGACCCCGACACGATTGCCGTGATGGTCTGGGTGGATGGACGGCTCATTCTGGATCGCTGCGACACCCTCTGGTCGCAGTAACACGACATGGTTTTTGCTTCCCCTTGTCGGACGGGCAAAAAAAGGCCGAAACGGGAAACATTGTTCCTGTTCCGGCCAATTAGACCTGTCTTGACCTACGTTGTTTGAAAAAAACTGAAAACTGAGAGCGAGAGGGAGGACATCGAGAGAGATGAAAAAGGGAGGAGAAAGAGAAAAAAAATCAGGGTTTTCTAAACCTGGTTTTCGATGGCCGGCCTAGAAGTACCCGGCACTGTTGTTGCGGCTATAGCCAAAACTGCTCGACGGTGCGTAGGTAAACTGCACCGTGGTATAAGGCGACGCCTGATGGTTGTTGTAGCCGCTGAAGGCCTGCATGTTGCCACCGTACCCGCCACCATAGGCGCCGTTGTTGACAGTGGCGTAAAACGTGTTGAAGGGACGGGTGGCCGGTTGCTGCGCCACGATTGGGTGCAGCCATTGGCCGGCATACGGCGAGTAGCCGGTATTAAAATCCTTGAAGTACTGGAGACGGATAGGCTGAACCGGCGCATAGCTGGTTCGGTAGCCGCCATAGCCATAGTCTTCGTGAGACTGAATATTTTCGACAGTTGTATATTGGTTTGGCTGCGCATAACCGGTCTGCTGAACCGGCACCAGTTTGAACGGGGGCGCATTATACCCTGTAGACCACATGGTTGAAAAAACCTCCTTGAGAGAAAGAACGATGGCTCGACTGCTACGCGCCACACACACATAAACCATTGCAGGCAGCAGTCCGTCGGCCCAACGGCCGGTATAAACTTTTTAGACACACATACACTTAGGACACATTTGGACACATCTGGACACACACTCGGTGACGGTTGGTTGGACAAACCGTTTATTCACTTGTTACTATAAAAACAATCTTAAGCCATTCTGTGCCATCCCGCCCGGATCAGCATGTCATATTTTGTAACATCCCCACACCCGGCAAGCCTCAAAACACCCAGCAAAACGTCAACACGGCATCACGCCAGCGTGCCATCGAGCAGACCCGTTTGGGCAACCCGCATAACCAATCGCTCCTTTGCTTGTGCGTATAGGTTGTTTGCGCGTGTCGGGGGCGCTCTATCGTAAACAAATCGAGTCGCCGTCAGCGGCCCCGCCAGTTGCCTCTTCAAGGAACAACCTGCCGACACCAGACGTCATAGGCGTCATAGGCAACAGTCGGTTGGCTTGTGCCAGATCCTGTGGCAAGCTATAGCCTATACGTCCAAACTGCCCCCTGAGTCACGGGGTGGATTGATTGAAAGGATTTGCCCTTGAAACGGCCTTGGTTTGATTGCATCCTGTCCCGGTTTACCCCAAACGGCCCTGCGTTGCGCTGGAATCGTTATTGGCTCGGCAGTATGCTTGTGATAGCCGCTTTGGGCCTGTCGTTAACCAGCTACGGCCAACAGCAGGCACAACCACTGGCCCCCACTCTGGATCAACACCGGCCCGCTACGGCCGCCCCCACGCAACCGGCCCCACAAGCGACGCCCGCGCCGGTACAAGGCG
>JAGQHJ010000032.1 GCA_020431915.1 Cyanobacteria bacterium HKST-UBA04
CGCCTGCCGTTTTGTTGCCGGGGGCCACCGCATGCTCAATGACCTTGATGTCTTCGATGTAGCCGACGCGAATACCCATAAACTGCACCGGGGCCCCTTTCCGAAGCCCGTCGACGTCGTTGAAAATCACCTCGTAGCGTACCCCGCCGCCCAGGCTGCGGCCACGCAGCCAAATAACGGTCGAGGTCAGCACGACCAAGGCAATAATCGTCAACAGGCCGACCTTGACGGTCGCAGTGCGGTGTTGCTTGTGCATGATTGAAGAAGCGGTGGTTCCGTGAACGGTGTAACGTGGGGCCGAAATACCCTAACCCGAATTTGAGGCAGGCCGATCTGCAACAGGTGAGCACCAGCGTAGCCGCTTCCTGATCTCGATTCAAGGGGGTAGGTTCAGATCCGGCCCCTTAAGCCGAAAGCATTGGCAGCAGTTCAACAAGGACAGGCGACACAAACACCACCAGCCAAGCTGCCACCACCAGGGCCGGGCCAAAGGGCAGATAGGTTAACCCGCCGGGCAGGGTCTTGGCTTCGCGCAGCCCCAAAAAGCCCAGCACCAAGGCCGCCAGCCCAAGTACCAGCGACAGTATCAACAGCCAGACGGTGTCGGGCCACAGCAGTTGCAGTGCATAGGGGCCTGTGGCACACACGAAGGCCCCCACGGTTAACCCCATCACCCGCCAGGCTTTTTGTCGTCCCCAGCCCCACAACAAAACGGGAATCCCCAGGGCGGCCTGCACGATAAAGCCGGCCACGAAAATAAACAGCATCCATTTGAGGCCGAAGTAGGCGCCAAAGCCCATCAGTAACCGGACGTCGCCTTCGCCAAAGCCCACGGTGCCAAACAGCAGACGGCTGATGGTGTTGAGGATAAAGAACACCACAAACGATCCGAAAACGGCCAGCACTGAACTGAGGAAGGGGGCAGGCACGATCAGGACGCCCAGCTCAAACACTTTGGGCACGGCCGGATCGAGTGCCCCTACCAGAAAGGCGTACAACAGGCCGACGGGAATCAACCCGAGGGAGTTGATGTCAAAAATGTACTGTTCGCGCAGATCGGTGATGAGCACCACTATGCTGTTTAAAATCAGCCAGGCCAGCAGCAGGGTTTGCCAGCCCAGCCCGTGGGTGTAAACCAGGCTGGCCAGCAGCAGGCCGGTCAAGGCTTCGACGACGGGGTACTGTATGCTGATGGGGGCCTTGCAATGGCGGCATTTGCCCATTAATACCAGCCAGCTGACGAGGGGGATGTTGTCCCAGGGGCGAATGGGCTGTTTGCAACTGAAACAGTAGGAGCCCCCCTTCATGAAGGTTTCTTCGCGCAGCAGCCGAAGCCCTACCACGTTAAGAAAACTGCCCAGAGCCGCCCCCAGTACGAATACCCAGAACAGCACCCCGTATAAAAGCCCCGGCTCGCGGGAAAGGGTGGCGGCAGTCAATGTATTAAAAGAGGCAATCAGTGGCATAGAGGGGGGCGCCGTCACAGCACGACAACGTAAACGCCAGAGGGGGAAGCTCGACCGTTTTAAGAGGGGGCTTGGGGCTAGTGGCTAAGCAAGACCATTTCGGCCCGGCAGCGGTCATGGAGCAGGTCGAGGGCCTTGCGCAAACGGCGGCTGACCTGCATTTGTGAAATGCCGAGCACCGAGGCAATTTCCATCTGACTCATATCATCATAATACGTCATTTTTACCACCACGCGCAGTTCCTCTTTCAGGCTGGCCAGGGCCTGTTCAATGTACAGGCGGTTTTCCTGGTGGTGGGTCTGGTTCATGTCGCTTTCATCAACCAGGCGTTCAATAAACATCGTGTCGCCGTTCTGGCCATCCTGCCCCACCACAAACTGGTCGAGAGAAATGACGGTGCGGCGCCGGTCGACTTCACCGGCATCCTTGACCTTTTCCACGGTGCAGTCGAGGGCCTCGGCAATTTCCAGGTCGTTGGGTGGTCGGCCAAACTCGTCGGTCAGCTGCTGCACGATCTGGTTCATGCGGTAGTACAGTTCGTAAATCTGTCTGGGGGCCTTTACCATCGACGACTTGTCGCGCAGGTAATGCCGTATTTCGCCCGTAATCAGGTAGGTGGCGTAGGTTTTAAAGCTGCTGCCGGCCAGCGGGTTGTACTTGTCCAGAGCCTTAATCAGGCCCATGCTGCCCACCTGTGTCAGGTCGTCGACGGGGTCGTTGCTGCGTCGGGCCAGGCCACCGGCAATCTTGCGCACGTACGGCAAAATCTGCTCCACGATTTCATCGCGGGTCCGGGCTTTTTCGGCCTCGCTGGCGGCCGAAATATAGTCGTGAATCAACGTGTTAAGGTACTCGTTGAAAATCTCTTCGTTGGAAGGTGCCACTGAACGTCCTTTTACTGGTTAAATCATCGCCCAAAAACTGCTATCGTAACATTCTTGCTTGTCGGGCTGTATTGAAACGCGGTCTGGTTGGGGGCCGAGGGCAATGGCATGGCCTCGAAAAAGTATAGCATTGCCGCCCATGGATGATTTCGTCTGTTTATCGTATAACTTTGGAGGAATCCTCCATTTGGTTACGTTCCTGTAATGTTTTATACGGCATCGGGATGAGTTTAGGGGTGGCCTTAAACGCCTGTAAACTCGATTAAATAGAGGATTCGAATTGCCGAAATAGGCGTAGAGACAGCTTTTCGGTATTTTATTGTTTTTAAACCCCTTTTGAAGAGAGAGCGCAAAGCGAAGCCCCCTATGGCATCTTCCCCAATGGCCGACAAAGACTACCTTGCCAAACCCGATTACGTCCCGGAGTCCACCCGGGCCCAGGTATCGGGTACATCGGGCAAAACCATCCTGGTGGCCGAGCACGCCGGGTTTTGTTACGGGGTGCGCATGGCCGTAGACAAAGCCTTTGAGCTGGCCCATGCCAGCCGTTGCTGCAATAGCGATAATTCCTGCAGCAGCGATGCCCAGCAACCAGCCACCATGGCCAATACCAGCGACAAGCCCGTCTACGTCCTGGGCGAGTTGATTCACAACCCGCAGGTGGTCAGCCGTCTGCGCGACATGGGGGTCAAGACCGTGGCCTGTGTCGACGACATTCCGGCTGGTAGCACCTGCCTGATTCGAACCCATGGGGTAGACCCAGGCCATATTGATACGGCCCAGGCCCGCGACATTGACGTGACCGACGCCACCTGCCCTGACGTGCGGCGGGTGCAGGACAGCGCCAAGCAGTTGGCCGAGGAAGGCTACGTGGTGGTGATTGTGGGTAAGGCAAACCACCCCGAGGTGATTGGTATCAAGGCCCATTGCGAGCGAATTGAAGGGGCACGCATCGTGACGGTTACCAGCGTCGACGAGTTTGACGAGGCGTTTGCCGGGGTGTCCAAGAACCGCATTGGCGTGGTGTCGCAAACCACCCAGCTCGAAGAGGCCTTTAAGCAGATTGTGGCTCATGCGGCCCAGCAGTGCCGTGAGCTGAAAGTGTTCAACACCATTTGCCCGGCTACCTTCAAGCGCCAGTCGGCTGCCGAGGCGTTGGCCAAGCAGGTGGACATCGTTGTGGTGGTGGGGGGTAAAAACAGCAGCAACACGGGGCATTTGGCCGAGGTGTGCCGCAACAACAACACGCCGGCCCTGCATGTGGAAACTGCCGAAGAGTTGGCCCAGTACAAAGACGTGCTGGAGGCACACCAGGTTATTGGGGTGACGGCTGGGGCTTCTACCCCCGATTGGCTGATCCAGGCCGTCATTGGATACCTTGAAGCTCTTGGCTCGGAGACCGGGGTTTCGGCTGCCGAAAAACTTGATTCTGGCCGACGTTCGGTCAATAATGCACAGACGCTGGCGCACCCTGTTTGACCCTGTTGACCCTGTTCACTCGTCTCACTCGGTTATAGGTGCCTCGGTGTCCTAGTACCTCCCTTCCTCTTTTTTGTCTCGTGTGTCGGTCGCTTGGTCTTTCTTTCCTAATGGTGCGCCGACACGGGCCCCATTCCTAACTTTGATTTCATGTGTCCCTGGTGTCAGACCGGTGTGTCAAAAGACCGCTTCTTGCCTGTTGCAGGGTGACCGGCCTCCCCTTTTACTCCTCCAGGCAGCCTGACCGCCCCGCGCTTCCCTCATTAGTTTTATCCAAGTCACGTAACGTTAAGGAGATCCCCCCGTAGTGTCTGTATCTGTTGAACCTGAAATGAACGTATCCACCCCGGTCAAGGTGTTCCATGACGGCCCGCTTAGCGAGCAACAGGAAGCCTTTGCCGACCTGCTGAACAACAACCTGAATACCACGTTTTTACCTAACCACGTGGTGGTTGGTGAGATTGTCAGCGTCGAGAAAGACCACCTTATTGTGGATATCGGTGCCAAATGCGAAGGGGTTGTCCCGCTCAAGGAAGTGGGTCGCGTTACGGAACAGGAACTGGCCCTGATGTACAAACCGGGTCAGGTCAAAGAGTTTTACATTCTGCGCGATTTCGACGAGAACGAGCCGTACGTGCTTTCCCTGCGTCGCGTTGAATCCTGGAAAGCCTGGGAACAGCTCAAGATGCTGCAGGACAAACAGGAAATTCTTGAGGTGGTTGTCAACAGCGTGACGCGTGGCGGTGTGCTGGTCAACGTGATGAGCCTCAAAGGGTTTATTCCGGCCAGCCAGTTGCGTATTGCCAAAACTCTCGAGGATCTCATCGGCGAACAGATTCCGGCCAAGCTGCTGGAAGTGGATCGCACCAAGAACAAGTTGATTTTGAGCCATCGCGAGGCCGTGTTTGAATACCAGGCCGAGCAGCGTGCCACAACCATTTCCAACCTGCACGAAGGGATGGAAGTCAAAGGCCAGGTGGTTAAGATTACCCACTTCGGGGCGTTTGTTGACATTGACGGTATCGATGGCCTGCTGCCGCTGTCCGAAATCAGCTGGCGGCGTCTGCGCCACCCCTCCGACGAGCTGTCGCTGGGGCAGGAGGTTACCGTTGAGGTGCTGACCATCGATCATGCCCAGGAGCGTATCAGCTTAAGCATGAAACGCCTGAGCGACGACCCATGGAAGACCGTCAACGAGCGCTTCAACCAGGGCGATCAGGTTCAGGGTACCATCAGCAAGTTTCTTAACTCGGGCTTTCTTGCCGAGCTGGAGCCCGGTGTCGAGGCCTTCTGCAGCTACAACCAGGTGGCCCGTGACGACCTTACCCTGGGCGAAACCCGCACGTTTTCCATCGTGTCCATCGCCGGTCGCGATCGCCGCATTACCCTCGAAACGGTATAGCGCGCCCGCTTCGTTAGCTATCCAAGAGAAAACCGCACGTTGTGTCCTCAATAACGTGCGGTTTTTGATGCGTGGGTTTGATCCGTAACCCAGGCGCAATCAAAGCGTGGTTAGATATCGGAGATAGTGAACTGTTCTGGAGAAACGGCAGGCCTGCGTGTATGTGCAGGGGGCAGGACAGCCGTTTATGAGATCGGTATGGGGGGTATCCAGTCGTTGGTATGGGTATAAAGGAGAAACCCTCTTAAGTTGCCGGTTTTCTTGGGAGAAGGAGAGATGAACGATCCCGGGGTATCATAGTCCATAGTCAAAGGGGGGGGCCATCAAGACGAGGCTGTGGGGTTGGGTTGTTTGGCCTGTTCGGTTAGTTTGGCCAGTTCGGTTAGTTCGGTTAGGGCATGTTGCAGGGTTTGCACACTGGTCGGCAGCACGTCCTGCTTCGGGTCATAGCTGTCCACAAACGCTTGGGCGGCCCGGGCCAAATCCTGCAGGGGTAACTGGTCGCTTAGGCGGGCAGTGGCGGCATGGTTGCGGCCAATGACCACGCTGGCCACACCCAGGCGGTCCAGTTCACGGGTGAGGGTGCGTTTGATGTCCCAAATGGCACTGGGCCGGTGTTGCGGCACCGTAACGGCTGAAACGATAGGGGCGGGTTCCGTAACGGGTTTGGGCGGGGCGGTTGCCTGTTCGTCTTGGTTTTGGCGCCATGCATTGTCCTGCAAGGCGACAGGGGGCACCCGGCTAGGGACAACCGGGGCGGGTTGGCAAACCTCTGGTATGGGGGGGCTGACAGCCGGTTTTGCTTTGAGCGGCTGGATTTGAACCGGATGAACCCCGCCACGGTAAAAGTCGGGGTCTTGGCCTAGTTTTTCCAAGGATCTTAGGCCGACACAACTGTTGGACATTCCCACATCCCTTGTTAGTTAGGGTAGTATTACACTCTTAATAAAAGCAGCCTACCGGCCCGGTTGCCCCAAGTCAATGGAAGGGGCCGTGGGCTGTTATCAAATTTTACAAATGTAGCGATTGTAAATCGCCATCATTTGCGGGTTGTGGTGGCTTAAGCGCCGGTCGCCAGTAGCGCTCTGGGCGGGTTAGGCTTGCAGACCGGCAGCATTCAGCATTTGGCTAAGCTGCTTGAGTTGCTGTTGCGGGCCTTCAATATGCAGACGGAGGGCTTGCAGTTCGCGTTCGGCTTCGCTGGAGCTTCCAAAAATGGGGTTCACCTGGGTGACGGCCACCTTTTTGGTTTTGCTTAAGTACTTGTTCACCTTGCTCAGGTTCGGTTGTACCGTAATATAAGCCGTTTGAAATTCCATCATGGCGCTTGGTGCCCTCCGCTTAAAGCCGTTAAGGCTGTCTTGTCGTTTATCGCTATCTCAATCGCTTGTGGTTGGTGTTGGGGTTTACGTGTTCTCTCCCACGTCTTCATCATAGGCAATGTCTGGGGGGCCTTCATCATCCACCCGGTCGAAGCGTGGGGTGGATTCCCCTTGATACCCTCGTCCAGGCAGACTAGTTCATAAGTATATAAAAACAAAAAATAAAGGGAAGCTTGGGGGGCTTGAAACCGGCGTCAACCCAATTACAGTGACTTCAAGTCGCTTTGGTGCCAGGCACTGAGGCGTTACCGAGTGGTTAACCCTAAGAGGCGTTTGTGATGTCGGCTTCCGATCCCTTTGCTAGCCACGGTTCGTTGGCCCTGGCCCGGCTTTACAGCCATCCCGCGTTTTTGCAGGGCTTGGGCCGTGTCCGTGATTTGGAGGATTTGGATGCCCTGCTCGATGCGGTTGGGGCCAGACCCGTCGATACCCATGGCAGTAGTGACTGTTCTCAATGGACTTGGCTTGCTATGCCCCAGCCTCCTTCTTCCGTGCCGGTTGGCACGGTTTCCCCGTTAATCGAAACACCTTCGGAAATCCGGCCCGAGCCGATTTCAGACTCGCCCGTGGCCGAAGTCAATGCCAAGACCAAGACCAAGGATCTTGGCGGTCGGCTGCACGGCCCAATCGGTGCCATGCGGCACCGTACCCTTACTGTCATGACGGCCTTTCACCGACTGGGCCGGTTGACGGTTGCCGAACTGTTGATCGAGTTGGCCGGGTCGCTGGTTTTGTTGGCCAGCCATGTGGTCAACCGTATGGTTGCTGGCGTGGTGGGGCTGCTGCGTCTGGGCGCTTTCCTCATCGAGGAGTTCTGGTGGGTAGCGGTGGTGGGGCTGCTGATGTTTCTGGCCGTTCAGGCGACCGCCTTTGCCCAAACCGGACTCGATATGGATGGGGATGTCAACCACACGTATAACCCCGCTCTGTTTGCCGACACCCTGAAACCGGCTGCCGGCCCCAAACCCTATACCCCGCCGCCGGGCTTTCGTCCCTTGGCCGGATCGGCCGCGCTGCCGGCCGCCGATGTGGCCTCGGCCACGGCCCAGGATACCAAGCTGTATACGACCGGCGAATTTTACCGGATTACCCGCGATGATGGCGTGGTCAAAGCCCTGCTGCTGCTGCAGCATACGGAGGCCAAGTCGGTGGTGTATACCATTATGGAAGACAACATCCATATTGTGTTCAAGCCGTTGGTGACCATGGGCAAGCAGTACAAGCAGGCCGATGCGCTAAGCTGGGTATTTGACAACGGCGAGCAGATGATTTTTATTGATAGCATGCACCACAATGCCCCGCCGCAGGCCATTGCGGCTATTTTGGCCCATGAGGTGCTGCACGACGATGACGTAAACTCCATTACCGAGGAGCTGGTGGCCTGGCGCCAGGAGTTGCGGGTGTGGCGGATGATGAAGCACATGTACCCGGCCCTCAAAACCATCCAGCCCAAGCAGTACCCGTTGGTGGATCGTCTCAACGCCATGATTGTGCTCGACGATCGGCACACGCTCGATGAGACCATCCGCAGCAACAAAGGCTACAGCCACCTGCCGCCCCACTCCCCCGGGTTTTAACGCTTCTCTTTCTCGAAGCGGTTGGCGATGGCCGTGCCGGCCAGGTAGCCCGTTGTCCATGCGTTCTGAAAATTGAATCCGCCGGTCAGGCCATCCACGTCAATCAGCTCGCCGGCCACATACAACCCAGGCACATGGCGGCTTTCCATGGTGGCCAGGTCCAGCTCGGCCAGTGCCGTGCCGCCGGCCGTAACAAACTCCTCCTTGAATACGCCTTTGCCGTCTATCTGCCACTGGCTGCGTTTCAGGGTCTCAATCAGGCGGGTTGTCTGCTTCTTGCTTAACGTGCCCCAGCGCTGCGTTTCGGTTATGCCAGCCCCATGGCGACACAGGGCAGCCCAGAGCCGTTTGGCCAGGGGGGGATGGGCGGTGGTTTGCAGCGGGTAATTGATAACCAATCCCTTCTCGTGCGTTTGACGATGCTCGGCCATGGCGGCTTCGACCTCGCCAAACCCGAGGCGGGGTACCATGTCGACGGTCAGCTGGGCCTTGTAGTGGGTTTGGTGCAGGCTACGGGCACCCCAGGCCGAGCATTTCAGCACGGCCGGTCCGCTGAACCCCCAGTGGGTAATGAGCAGCGGGCCTTCGGCCTTTAGGGGCTGTTTTTGGTCGGCCACCACCACCGACACCATGGCGTCGGGTACCGAAATACCGGCCAGCCCCGCCAACCTGGGGTCGTTTACCACGAAGGTAAACAGTGAAGGGACGGGGGGGACCATGGCGTGTCCTAATGCTGATAACCAGTCGTAGGCGGGTCGGTGGGCCCCGCAGGCCAGTAAAACCGCCGAGGCATTAAATGGCCCGTGGTTGGTTGCCACGCAAAAACCGTCGGTGGTTTTGGTCAGCCGGGTTACTTTGGTGTTTGTGTGGACGGTAATACCCAATCGCTTGGCTTCGGCCAGCAGGCAGTCAATAATCGTTTGGCTGTCGTCAGTGTCGGGAAACAGCCGCCCGTCGGCTTCGGTTTTCAGTCGCACCCGGCGCTGCTCAAACCACGCCACGGTGTCGGCGGCATCAAACCGGGCCAGCATGCCAATCAGGGCTTTTTGGCCACGGGGATAATGGGCGGCAAAATCGCGGTGGTCCCGGCAAGCGTTGGTGACGTTGCAGCGGCCACCGCCTGATATTTTGACCTTCCCCAGGGGACGGGCGGTGGCTTCGAGGATGACGACTGCCAGTTCGGGGTGGTGCTGCTTGGCTGCCAGGGCCCCAAAGAAGCCGGCAGCCCCGCCCCCTACCACTACCAGGGTGGGGCTGGGTACGTGTTTTTGGGAAGGCGGGCAAGAGTGGTTTGGCATGGGCACAGAGGGAAGGGGTAAAGGCGTTTGTTAAACTATTTTGGACCGGTATGGGAACAAATGGGTCGGGTCGTAGTCTGAAGGGAGCATTGAGTGGCACCATACCCTGTAGGGTGGGTGGCTGCCAACCGGTTTTTTATCCGGGCCCGGCGCCGTTGTTCTGAGTTTCATGCTGCCATGGCCCGTGTCCTGGCCTTACATCCAGACTGTCCGTGATACAATGAGTCGAGTTTAACCTGGAGTGACAGTGCGTTGGAACCTGTATCCACAACGAGTTCATCCCTAACCGCCGCCGTGCCCTATGCTCAGATGGAGCTGGCCGAGCTGGTCGTGCTGGCCCAGCAGGATGACATGCGGGCCATGGAGATGCTGGTTAAAAAGTGCCAGAAAAACGTCTTCCTGTCGCTGCGCCAGTTGTTGCCCGAGCGGCCCGACGACATTGCCGACCTGACCCAGGACGTGTTGCTGCGCATGTGCCGGTCCATCAAATCGCTGCGCAACATCAATACGTTCAAGTACTGGCTTAACCGCATTATTACCAACCGCTACTACGATGAAATCCGCAAGAAGGGCCGTAGCCTGAACCTGGTTAGTATGGATGCCGGTCTGGGCGAGGACGAGGAACCGCGCCAAACCACCCGCCAAATTGCCGACGATGGCCCAAGCCCCGATGAGGTGACGCTGGGGGGCGAGCTGGATGATGAAATACGTAAAGCAATATTAAATCTGCCGGAACAATTCCGGATCATGATCGTCCTCAGAGAGCAGCAAGGCTTAAGTTACGAAGAAATTGCCTCGCTGACCGACACGAGTATCGGCACGGTCAAATCCCGTCTGGCCAGGGCACGCGGTAAATTGCAGGAAGCCCTTAAGCCGTATCTCGCAACCCAGTAACCCCTTTCGTTTTATTTTTAAAACCGTTGTATGCCAGCGCTCATTTTGCCAACAAGGCCAACCCAACAAGGCCAACCCAACAAGGCTAGCCCAATAAGGCCATTAAGGAACGATACCCCACCATGGATCACGCGCAAGATCATCCTCAAGATCGTCCTCAAAATCGTCCTCAAGACTTTCCTCAACACCGTCTGCAACAAGGTGCCGACGAATGGCAGGTGGCTTTGGACCAGCGTCTGGCCAGCGTTTTTAACGAATCTGCCGTTGACGACACCGAGGTGCCCGATTTTTCGGCCGGTGTTCTGGACCAGTTGAAGGCCGATCGCCAGGCGGCGTTGCCCCCATTGCTTGACACGCCCGACCACGGCTTTGACGAGGCCTTTATCAGTGCCTACCTTGACGGTGAGGTTGATGACCCCCAACAGGTGCAGGCCTTTGAACAGCACCTTCACCGCTGGCCCGAACAGCAACAGCAGCTGGCTGCCATGCAGGCCGTGCGCGACCTGGTTAAGGGGCACCTGCTTCGGGCCGAAGAGGCGGTTGATATCGACCTGAGCCAGGCCGTTATGACGACCCTTCAGGAACAAGTTCGCGGCAAGGTGGTGCCTTTGCGTTGGCCGGTATGGGCTACGGCTGCGGCCACGGCAGCTGCCGTTCTGGCCTTTGTGGCCGTGGGGCCCGGTCATTGGCTGGGTGGCGGCCTGGATCTCGAATCGCGCCAGCTCAAGGACGAGGTGGCTTACGTCATCAGCAATTACGACACCCCCGAAGCCTACCTGTTTGCCGACGACACGGAGCTGGTGGCCCGGACCACCCTCCAGGACGAATCGGCTGAGTCCGTTGCCTCCGTGGTGGCTTTGGACAATATGGTGGATGTAATGGCCCTGCCCGATCAGTAAAGTATTTTCAGTTTTAAGCGACTGTAGTAGGTTTAAGAAGCGACACATACCCCCAAATCCCCGTTCCCTGCTGCGCCCTCGTTTCCCGTTGCCCCCCAGACTTTAAGAGGTTTCCCAATTCCTGCCCTATGAATGTGATGCAACAGCTAGTCATCGGTATTTTGCTCTTGATGCTCCTGAGCGTGGGGGCCTCCTTTGCCAGTGGGCCAACCATTGATTGGGAACAGCTGGACTTGAGTCCGTCGCAGAAAAACCACATTCAGGATCTCGACAGCCAGTGGAAAGCCATTTATAACCAGCTGGCCCCGCCCATTCGCCAGAAGGAGGTTCGGCTGATGAACCTGATGGGTAACCCGACTTCCAATGAGGGGGACATTGCCGACCTGCAGAATGAAATCAATGCCGATAAGGTTCGGCTTAAGCAGCAGGCCACCGAGCTGTTTTTAAGCAAGCGCAAGTGCCTGCGCCCAGACCAGAAACGGCGCCTGATGGATATGATGCACAAGTAGCTGCACGCGCCTTGTGTCACACGCCGATGGGACATGGTACGGTGTCTTGGCCATGGCTGGGGGGGGGTATTATGAGGGCTTTTGGTAAACCAATGTAAGGGCCAGGGGAGGCAATCAGGCGATTCATCGCGTGTTTATAGTATGGTGTTTTCCCAAATACTCCCTTTAATTCAAGGTTTTGCGTTTCACCATGTCTGTATCGCTTTCTGTATCGCAGTCTGCAGCAAGGTCTGTATCATCCAGTGCTGTCGGTCAGCCGCGCTTTGGCGAGCTCCTGAAAATCGTGACCGGTCGTAAGCCCAGCCAGTACAAGCCTCTCAAGCAACCGCCCAGCGTGCCCCAGGCTGCTGTTATTGGCCAGGCCTACGGGGATCGCTATGGCGAGAAAACCCCGAACAACTTCAATATCCCCATCGGGGTTGTCATGTGGAACGGACAAGCCTATGTGTTGGCCAAGCAGGAGTACAGCCAACTGGCCCAATCGGTGGCCCGGGCATCGGACGATATTGAGTACGGCCTGCTGGCCCGTGCCTTTACAGATCTAAAAGACGGCAAGTTTATGCCCACCCGGCTGGTGACATCGGCAATGACCATGTTGCGCAGTACCCCGTCGGGGGTTATTAACGAGCATATGAACCGCTTGTTTGGCGAACGCCGTGGCTCGGTGCCGTCCCTGCCTGTTCGTCGCCTGCCCAAGGGCCAGCGGAAAGACCTCGACTTTATGGTGTTCTTCTAGTCGAGCTTGTAGCTTAAATCGCGCAAGGCCTTGTAGATGTGCAGGCGGTACTTGTCCGTTTGTACATCGCGCCCGCTCAGGCCCAATGAGTCCTTGTGCCCAATGAGGAAGTTGATGGCCTCGATTTCCCGGTTCATCTTCGTGCGTATCGAGGCACCGGGGCCGTCGGGTTTTGGGTTAATCAGCCCCAGTTTTCGCTTTAGCCACAACCATGGGCGCTCTAGGTAGTTAACCTTGGCCAGATAGCTGTAGTGGCGGGTGTTTCGGTAAAAATTGGTAATAAAGGGCTCGGAAGCTACCACCGACTCAAAGTTCCGGCTTTCGAAAGGCAGGCCCGCCACGCATTGCAGGGCGTGGTAGGCTTCGTGGAACAGCACGTCCATGTGGTTGGCCGTGCTTTTGACCAGGATGGCCAGCTTGCCTTCCCGATCCAGATTCTGCTCGAACCGGCCGTAGGGCGGAATGGCGTTTCCGGTGGGGCTGCCTGTACTGCGGCCGGGGAAGAACGGGGAAACCGGGGCACAGAATACGGCATCGTGCCCGCCCATATGGTTCAGGGCGTCGTCCACCCATGGTTCCACCTGCCCATGGTGCACCTCGATACCCATCTCCGACAGGTGTTTGAGCAGGGCGGTCTTGTTTCCTTTGACCCCTGCAAACAGCTTGAGGGCCATGGCTGACACCTGCTGCTTTTTGACGGCTGCCGGCCGCACGGTTTCAGGAATATCGAGGTTCCTGACGGCCTGGCGGACCAGGGGCGACATGGCCTTGGGTGGGGTCGGGTTTTTTGACAAGGGCTGTCGTTGTTGCTTGCTCCCGGCTTGCTCCTGCTGCGTGGGGGCGGGGCTGTCGACCTGGATGAACGGGTAATAGGGGATGTAGCTGGGGAAGGCTTCGAGGTGGATGGGGTTGGTGTTAATCGACAGGGCGGTTTGGGGTTTGGCGGCAATGTCGGCCGACAAGGCCCCATAGCTCAGGGGTTGGTGAAGGGCTTGGACCTGGTGCGGGGGCATTATGGGCAAGCCTGGCATGGCAGGCCGGTAGGGCAGTGGCCGGGTGCCATAGGATGCGGAATAGGGCGTCGAATAGGATACCGAATAGGATGCCAACCCGGCGGATGGGGCCACAACCGGCCAGTCAACCCGCATTAGACAGTCCCCTCTGCAATAGCGAGGGCAGGACGGCCATGTGCCGTATGTATACCCTGTGTACTTCCCTGTGTACTTCCCACCGGTGACTCCCAGACAATATCGTTTCAGCCGGCTGCCTAGACACAAAACCTGGATGTGGCACGACGGCCCGATAACAGTGTAGCGGTTTTTTACGACCCCGGCAACCAGTGTCTGTTGCCACTGTAGCGGTTGGTCGGCGCGTTCCGGCTGTCCGATCAGGGGTGGCCATTCCCTACCGCTCATCCGCTACCGCCCATTGCCCGGCTTCTGGTAATATACTGTTGAGCAACGCCCTGTGTCGGGTTGCTGTTAGCCTTGTTCTGTTTCGTTCCCTTGCTGCCATGAGTCTTGATAAGCATTACCAGCCCCAAGCCGTCGAAGATCGGGTCTATGCGTTTTGGGAAGCCAACGACCTGTTTGACCCCGAGACCTCGCCCTATGTGGGCACCGAGTTCGAGGGGGCTCCGTTCAGCATTGTAATTCCGCCGCCCAACGTTACCGGCACGCTGCACATTGGCCATGCCCTCGATGACACGCTGCAGGATGTGCTGATTCGGTGGCACCGTATGCTGGGCGACAACACCCTGTGGATGCCGGGCATGGACCACGCCGGTATTGCCACGCAAAGCGTGGTGGAACGCGAACTGGCCAAGGAAGGGAAAACCCGCCAGGCGCTTGGTCGTGATGCCTTTGTGGCCCGGGTATGGGACTGGGCCAATGCCCGGAAACAAGACATTTGGGACCAGTTTAAACGCCTCGGTATTTCGCCCGACTGGAACCGCCAGCGCTTTACCCTGGATGAAGGCTGCTCAACCGCCGTGCGCCATGCCTTTGTCGAGCTGTACAAGGCCGGCCTGATCTACAAGGGCACGTATATCGTCAACTGGTCGCCGGGGGTTATGTCGGCCATCAGCGACATTGAAACCGAATACGAGGATCGTGAAGGGCACCTGTGGCATATTCTGTACCCGTTTGCCGACGGGCCCATCGACGGGGTGCCGGGGCTGGTGGTGGCTACCACGCGGCCCGAAACCATGTTTGGCGACGTGGCCGTGGCGGTTAACCCGCAGGACGAACGCTTTGCCAGGTTCATCGGCAAGCAGGTCAAGTTGCCGTTAAGCCCGGCTGCCGATGCCACGATTCCTGTTATTGGCGATGACTACGTGGACACCAGCTTTGGAACGGGGGCGTTGAAAATTACACCGGCCCACGACCCCAACGACTTTGAAATTGGCAAGAAGCACCAGCTCAAACCTGTGTGGGTACTCGACGAAACGGCTGCCCTCAAGGCGGTTGACCGGGTGCCGACCGAGCTGCACGGGGTCGATCGGTTTGAGGCGCGCAAGCGTATCGAAGCGATGCTCGAGGCGGCCGGTTTCCTCAAGGGCAAGGAAGCCCATAGCCACCGGGTGGGCGTGTGCCAGCGCTCCGGGCAGGTGGTTGAGCCCCTGCTTAGCGAACAGTGGTTTCTTAAGTGCAAACCGCTCGCCGACACCTGTTTGGCGGCCCTCGACAACGGCCAAATCCGTTTTATCCCCGAACGCTGGACCAAGATTTACGTGGACTGGATGGAGAATATCCGCGACTGGTGCATTAGCCGCCAGTTGTGGTGGGGCCACCAAATCCCGGCATGGACCTGCCAGGATTGCGGGGCGCTGACGGTCTCACAAACCGATCCGGCCGAATGCAGCCAATGTGGCAAAACCAGCCTGACTCAGGAAACCGATGTGTTGGATACCTGGTTTAGCAGTGGCTTGTGGCCGATGAGCACGATGGGGTGGCCCGATGAGCAGGCCGGCGACTACCAGACCTATTACCCCACGAGCGTGCTGGTGACGGGGTTTGACATCATCTTTTTCTGGGTGGCGCGCATGACCATGCTCGGCCACTACTTCTCGGGCGAATCACCCTTCCACACCGTCTACATTCACGGCCTTATCCGCGATGAGAAGGGCCAGAAAATGAGCAAGAGCAAGGGCAACACCATCGACCCCGTCGAGGTGATTGACGAGTACGGCACCGATGCGTTGCGCTACAGTCTCATCAGCCTGGTAACCTATGGTGGGCAGGACATCAAGCTTAGCAAGGAGAAGTTCGAGCAGGGCAAGCTCTTTGCCAACAAGCTGTGGAACGCGTCGCGCTTTGTGCTGATGAACCTTGAGCAGCATGAGCAGGGTTGGGGTGATGTGGATTGCAACCCCATCGACGAGGACAACCTGTCGGCCATGGATACCTACATCCTGACCGAGCTGATGCTGACCGGCAACCGTGTCCGGCAATACCTCGAGCAATTCCGCTTTGGCGAAATGGCCGACGAGCTGTACAAGTTTACCTGGGATACCTTCTGCGACTGGTATGTAGAGTACGCCAAGAAGCAGATGCGCGATGAAGACCCGAAGGTGGTTGCCAACACCCAGCGTATTCTGCTGCATGTGCTCGACAATACCCTGCGGCTGTTGCACCCGCTGATGCCCTTTATTACCGAAGAAATTTGGCAAAAACTGCCCCATATTCACGAAACCGCCGGGGACAGCATCATGGTGGCGCCTTACTACAGCCCATGCCTGGACGAGGACACCATCGAGGATCTAGGTAAAGACCAGGCCCTGATGGAGTTTACCTTCGACACCATTCGGGCCGTGCGCAATATTCGCCAAACCAGCGGCGTGCCCCTGAACGCCAAAATCGCGCTGATGGTTGATACGGCTGACGTGCAGGAGCAGGTTATTCTTAACGCGTACCAGGACGTGCTGGCGTACTTCCTCAAGCTGACCGACTTTACCCTTAGTGCCGACATCGAGGATGCCGACTTTCAGGATAGCCCGCATGCCGTTGGCGTGGTGGGACAAAGCCGGTTGATTGTTACCTTTGAGGCCGATGCTGTGGATACCGAAGCCCAACGCGAGCGGCAGGAGCAAAAATTGGCCAAGTTGCAAAAGGAATATGACCAGCTTAACGGCCTGCTGACCAACGAGAAATTTGTGGCCAAGGCCCCTGACGCCGTCATTGCCAAGAACCGGGACAAGCTCGACGAGGTGACCCAGCAGATGGATACGCTTCGCTCGGAAATGGCTCGGCTATAGGCCCGTTACAGGCTTTGTTCCCGTCAAGGCGGCCCTGGCTTGCCAGGGGACGAGGGCTGTAGTAAGTTAGGGGACCTGTGGAATAAGCCAGACAACCCAGTAGATAGCCGAGTAGACAACCGAGTAAAGGATCGTTGTGGGTTATGATCGTTTCAATTCCTCGCTTTTCGAGCGTACACCTGACCTTGGGCGCCGACTATGACCCGGAAAGCCCCAAGCCAGACGATATTCAGCAGTACCGCATTGTTGGTGACGACAGCGGCGATGTGTTCATAAACAACACCTTGGTGGCCACGATCTCCGAAACCAAGGCCATTAGCCGACGGCTGTCCATGGGCACCACCCCCCAGTTGCAGGAGCAAGTGCTGGCCAGCAACCTGGCGGTGGCTGGCGTGGTTCAACCGGCACAACCCGACTTAACCAGACAAAAGCTGTTCGATTGGCTGCGCAAGGCCTCGGGGATGGGGTTGCGTAGCCCGGTTCGCTCGTTTTGCATTTCCCAAATTCAAGTCACCGACTTAACCAGTGATCCCAAGGTGGTGCAGTATACCCGTGAATCCTAACCCCGCGTTCTAACCTCAAGTCCTAACCTTAAGCGCACGGTTCAGGATATCTTTTTCGGGCGATGGATATACAAAACCCGCTCAGGGTGCGGGTTTTTAAGGTTTTTTTTCGATTTTATTGATCCATGGGTGGATGAGATCCACCCCATGGCCAGGCTATAGTAAAGGTATCAATTACGAAACGCCTTGCCAGACAAGCGTTTTGCCAGGAAAACAACCGTGCTATCCGCAGTAACCAAGTTTCATTCCTATCGCTTTCTCTATAAATAACCACGCAACGAGACCATGATGCCTCTCGCTTTTCTTTTTTAACCCACATTACCGTTTTTTCGCTGAACCATTGTCATTAATCCTGTTGACGCGCCGCAGCGTACCCGGCTGTCTTGCTTCGTCCTTACCCTGCGTCGTTTTTCAATGGATTTTTGTTGCCTGTACGCTACTGTTAACCATCTCTCATCGCTCTTCTCTTTGGATAACGTGTTATACAACGATTTAATTACCCCAATAGCCTGTTGGCTGTTGGGGATAGCCTTATCTATGGTTTGAAATCCCCAGCCTGGCCCGCTTCTTTGAGTTTGCTCACAAACATTAAGCTTTCATTAATGGCCTTTTCTTGCCCCCTTGACGCGCCATAATAGGGGGTATCGTCGATGCCCAACCGGTGTCTTAGACGGTATCGCTGGGTTTACATCTTCTCGCTTGATGTCTTTCTGAACAGTAATTCCAGGAACAGACTGCGTTTTCCCTGTGTTTCCAGCACGGTTCCTTTTCCTCTCCCTTCTCCGGGGTGTGTCCTGGGGCGGGTGGGGCTGTTGGTAACCACCTGTTTTATGTTTACAACCAGACTCAGTCACGATCATATTGAACCAATTGAACAAAAGGAGTTCTAGAACCAAATGACTGCCACTGCAACCCAAAACAAACTAAAGCCGCTCGCCGATCGCGTGGTTTTGGAAGTCATCGATGACCAGGAACAAACCACCGGTGGTATTTTTATTCCCGATACCGCCCGTGAAAAACCCCAACAAGGCCGTGTTGTGGCCGTTGGCCCGGGTAAACGTCTTGAAAATGGCCAGCTTGAGCCGATGAACGTTAGCGAAGGCCAAGTGGTACTTTTCCAAAAGTACGCCGGTACCGACATTAAATTTGGTGACACCGAGTTCAAGATTCTGGCTGAACGCGACATCCTTGGTGTTATTGAAGGCTAGTGGCCCCTTTCCCTTTCCCTGTGCCCACTGGCCTTTTTTGTAGCGTGAATTATTGACTGAAATAAAAAAGGAACGAAAGCTATTATGGCAAAGCAAATTCTATTTGACGAAAGCGCCCGCCGCGCGTTGGAAGAAGGCATTAATGCCGTGGCCGACACGGTAAAGGTGACCCTGGGCCCCAAAGGCCGCAACGTGGTTCTGGGCAAAAAATTCGGTGCGCCCCAAATCGTGAACGACGGGGTAACCATTGCCAAGGAAATCGAACTGGAATGCAAACAGCAGGACCTCGGTGCCCAGCTGATTCGTGAAGTTGCCAGCAAAACCAACGACGTGGCCGGTGACGGTACGACCACCGCTTCCCTGTTGGCCCAAAGCATTGTTCGCGAAGGGCTGCGCAACGTGGTTGCCGGTGCCAACCCCATGGCCATTAAACGTGGTATCGAACAAGGCACCCGCTTCACCGTCGAGGAAATCCTGAAACAGGCCAAATCCGTCGACAAGAAAGAAGCCATTGCCCAGGTTGCCAGTATTTCTTCTGGTGGCAACCGCGAGGTAGGCGACCTGATTTCGGAAGCCATGGAAAAGGTGACCAAGGACGGTGTTATTACCATCGAGGAATCCAAATCCATTGGCACCAACCTGAAAGTGGTTGAAGGGATGCAGTTCGACAAAGGCTACATCTCCCCCTACTTCGTTACCGATACGGAACGGATGGAAACCGTTATCGAGAACGCCTACGTGTTGACCGTCAACAAGAAGATCAACCTCGTGTCGGATCTCGTGCCCATTCTTGAAAGCGTGGCCAAAGAAGGCCGTGGCTTGTTGTTGATTGCCGAGGACGTGGAAGGCGAAGCCCTGGCCACCCTGGTTGTGAACAACATGCGCAAGGTTATCCGTGCCGTGGCTGTCAAAGCCCCCGGCTTCGGCGACCGCCGCAAGGCCATGCTCGAAGACATCGCCATTTTGACCGGTGGCAAACTCTTCACCGAAGACCTCGGCATTAAGCTCGAAGACGCTGCCGCCCAGGGCTTCTTTGGCAAGGCCAGCCGCGTGACCGTGACCAAGGACAACACCACCATTCAGGCTGACGACAGCAGCAAGGCTGACGTCGAAGCCCGTGTGAAGCAGATTAAGCGCCAGATTGAAGAAAGCGACAGCGATTACGATCGCGAAAAGCTGCAAGAACGTCTGGCCAAGCTGTCGGGTGGGGTTGCCGTCATTGAAGTCGGTGCCGCTACGGAAACAGAACTGAAAGACCGCAAGCTGCGCCTCGAAGACGCCCTCAACGCGACCCGTGCTGCCATCGAGGAAGGCATTGTACCGGGTGGTGGCACCACGCTGCTGAAAATCCAGCCCAAACTCTTCAAGTTTGCCGAAACCCTGGATGCCGAAGAGCGTGTAGGGGCCGAAATCTTGGCCCGTGCCCTGGAAGCCCCCTGCCGCCAGATTGCCGAAAACGCTGGCCAGCGTGGTGACGTCATTGTGGAACAGGTGAAATCGAAAGACGAAAAAACCGGTTTCGATGCCGCCACCTGCCAATTCGTCAACATGATTGATGCCGGTATCGTTGACCCGGCCAAGGTGACTCGCAGTGCGTTGGAAAACGCTGCCAGCATCGCTGGTATGCTGCTGACCACCGAGGCCCTGGTGGTTGACCTGCCCGAGAAAGAAACCGCTGGTGCCGGTGCCGGTATGCCCGGTGGTGGCATGATGGATTACTAGGCTCGCGCCTAGGGTTCATTAGCGCTTCTTTCGCTAGCACAACTTCAAGCCCCGTTTCCTGTTTGGGAAGCGGGGCTTTTTCAATAGTGAAAGCTAGTTTTATTGGTAGGGGGCCAGCCCCCTACCGACCCCCGCTGAGGGGCGGGGGGTGTTCGCCGAAGCGCGTGGCTACGCCACCGCCTGCTCGCCATCAAGTGTAACCACCGCTCTGCCCTGTTATTAAGTAGGCTCCGCGGCTCGCTGTGGCGGCCCACCCTGGCCGCCGTGCGGCCAGTCCCCCCGCCCCCTCGGCACCCCCACCCCCGTTAGAGGCTGATCGGTGGGACGAAGGAGGGGAGAGAGGGGCGAGTGCCCACCCCACCTCGCCCGTCAGCAGCACGGGGTGAGCCGTTGCAAGCCGAACTGTCTGAGCGAGGCGTTGCCCGCTTGTTTAAAAGCGTGGCAACGAGCCGAGCGAGTTTGAGGCACCCCGTTTCCAACCTTCGCCATAACCACCCCTAGGCGAACCCCAGTGCTGCCAGGGGTCCAGGGGGCTCCCTGGCGTGGGGGGTATGGGGTTGTTAGGGGAGCTAGGGGGGCATCGCGCCCCCCTGCTCCCCTGACAAAGAAAAAGCATTTAGTAAACGGCAGGGGGCTGGCCCCCTACCATAAAAAGAACCGACGGCTGGCCTCGCGCCCCCCTGCTCCCCTGACAAAGAAAAAGCATTTAGTAACCGCCAGGGGACTGGTCCCCTACCAAAGCAAATGCATCAAGCCCCCCCCCCCTGGTGGAACCGAAAAAAAAGCGCATTCAACGCGTGGCGCGCAGCCCCTAAATCGTGGTGACCTTGGACAGCGGCGCCGTCGCCTTTTTCCACAGCGCCTGCCAGCTCTCGCAGCCGGTTTCCTGCTTCAGGATGGCCAGGGTGTCGGGGTCGTTAAACATGTGCCGCACGCGGCTGGCGCCTTCAATGGAGCCAGAGGTTTTGATGGCGGACAAAATGCGTTCTTCGCAGCCCTTGGGAATGGCCTTGAGGAAGGCCCGCGCTTTCTGGCTAATTTCGCCCAGCAAGGCCTTGCGTTGCTCCTCGAATTCGCGGCGCGACGCGTCGCTCATGTGGTTGGCCTGAATAACGCCCTGGGTTGAGTCGCCGTACAGGTTAAGCAGGCTAACGGCCTTGATGGCCAACTCGTTAAGCTTTTCCAGGTCGCTGCTGGCACCGGCGGAAACACCGGCCTTGCCGTAGGCCACCTCTTCGCTAAGCTGGGCGGCAATAAGGCTGGCCATGCGCGCTTCAATATCGCGCCGGTCGGTGTTCCAGCTAAACGAGTCTTCGGCGGCCCAGCTAACCATGCCCACGGCCGTGGCGCCATCGCCAATACTGCGCGGCACCACCGTAATAAAGTTGGGCTTGCGGCCCAGCACGTACCCCACCAGGGCATGGCCCAGGCCTTCATGGCGGCTGACGCTGTCCAGCTCGTGGTCGGTCATTTTGATGTGCTGCTTGGGAATGCCGTAGTTGACGCGAATCAGGGCCTGGCGAATGTCTTCCTCGCTCAGGTGCGGCTCGCGCTTTTTGCCCTGGCTAATGTCGCGGCGGTACAGCATGCCCGCCTCCTTCATCATCAGCTCAATGTCGGCGCCGGTCGTGCCGCTGGGCAGGTACTCCTTGGCCATGGTAATAAACCGGGCGCGGTCAAAGTGGGGGTCCACCTTGTACTTGCGCTTGTGCACGGCAAAAATGTCGGCCAAATCCTCGTAGCTGCTGGGCGGGTTAATGCTGTACTTGCGGTCAAAACGACCCGCCCGTACGGCGGCTTCGTCGAGATCCTTGCCCATGTTCGAGGCACCGATAATCACCAGGTTCTTGTTTTCGGCGTGCTTGTTCAACTCGGTTAACAAGGCGTTAAGGGTATTGGCTTCTTCCGAGCTGCCGCCGCTGTCGCGCTTGCGCCGGGTGCCGAAGGCGTCAAACTCGTCAAAAAACAGCACGGCCCCTTGCGGCATTTTGCGGGCCGCAGCAAAAATTTCGCGAATCCGCTTGGCCCCCAGCCCCACGTACATTTCCACAATGTTGCTTGACGGGATGTTAAAGAACGGGATTTTCAGTTCGCCGGCAATGGCGCGGGCCAGGTGGGTTTTGCCGGTGCCGGGCGGGCCGGTCAGCAGCACGCCCTGCATGGTGCCTTCGCCCACGTAGCTGGTGTGCCGGGTGCGGAACATGTTGACCACGTCGTGGCGGATTTCCTTGACCACCTCGGGCATGCCCGCCACGTCGTCGAGGGTGACGCCGGGGGCGCGTTCAATAAAGTGGCTGATGTCGGACATCTGCGCCAGCTTGTCGTCTTCGGTGCCGGGGGGGCGTCCGCCAAACAGGTTGCGCGGATCAAACCCGCCCTGCTGGCTCGGGTCCATTGCCTCGGTGCCGCCCATTTCGGCCCCGGCCTGGTTGGCCTGGTTTTGGCGGTCGGCACGCAGTTGCTGCAGGAAGGGGAAGACCATGCTCAGCAAAAAGATGACGGACGTGGCCAGCGTGACCAGACGGCTGAAAAACCCACCGCCGTGATGGGGCTGCGGGGGCTGGGACGGGTCATGCGGGCCAAAACCCAGAAAGCCGAATTTGGGCGTGTTGGGGGGCGTCGTAGGGGGCGTATTGGGGCTGCTGCCAAACATCACCTGCTGGCGCAGTTGGTGGGCAAACTGTCGCTGCTCGCGCTGGCTGGGCGTGGGGCTGGCGGCATGCACGGCCGAGGCCGGCACCGCAGAGGGCGTGGCAGAGTGAAGGGCGTCAAGGGGTTGGGCAGGCATGGGGCATCACGTCGCTTAGGGATTAAGAGGTTGGATTAGGGGATTGGATTAGGCAGTTGGATTAGGCAGTTGGATGGAGGGGCTGATGTGTGAATAAACCCCCTCAAGTGGGGTTTGTGCTAGTCCATTTTTGGAGAAGCCTTCGATTGGTTCATATTTTATAACATTTGCGCGCCCTGTTGCCGGTCCCGGCAATGGGGGTTTTTTAAGCCTGTGCGGCTTGAGGCATGCTTTCGTTTGCTTTCTTTGGGTCCCATCAGGGGGGTTGACCGACCCGCGCCTCTTTCGGCTTGA
>JAGQHJ010000033.1 GCA_020431915.1 Cyanobacteria bacterium HKST-UBA04
TCGATGGCCGACGTGATGATGTCCATGTCGAACTCCAGCAGCCGCTGGTCCAGCATTTCGGCATCAATGCCCTTGACGAGGTAGTCGCGGAAGTTGTTCTTGTACAGGTTATGCACGTCTTCGGCACGGGCGGCGCCGGGGCCAAACACGCGCTGGTACAACACAAACAGCAGCAGCCGCGCGGCCACCTGGCTGTATTGCGGGTGCTGTTCAATCAGCGACCGGGCCGACATGATGACCGATTCGTCAATTTCTTCCGTGCTGATGCCGCTGTACCATGACACCTGGCATCCCAGGGCCACGTCGCTCCAGCTAACCTTGTCCAGGCCCTGGCAGGCCCGCTGAATGACGAGGTTGATTTTGTCTTCCTGTACAGGCTCCAGGCTGCCGTCCCGTCGCTTGACCATAATGGCTGGCATGATGTTCGAGTCTCCTTTTCTCTCTTAATTTAGGTTGCCCGTCTCGGTAGGTGGACCATCCCCAGTACTGTTGCTGTAATCGCGAATCCGGTGCCAGCCGTTAAGACGGGTTGGGTGGGTGGTGGGTTGTTGTTGTAGCCTTCGATAAATATTCGATAAATAAATGTCAAATTAGTTTAAACCAGGGTGTGTGTGGGGGGGGGGGGAGGCCCGCCGATCGGCCCAGTCTTGAGGGTGTTAGACAACAGGTTTTGCGTTGGGTAAGCCGACCGGCGGGTGGTATCGTTTGGTATCCCCCGTCAATGGGGTTTAATGAGGGTTTGGGTGTGGGGTTAAAAGTCTTCGTCCCATTCCAGGGCGCCGCCGGTTTGGTATTCCGTAACGCGGGTTTCGAAGAAGTTTTTGGACTTCGTCAGGTCAATCATTTCGCTCATCCACGGGAAGGGGTTTTGCGAACCAAACTTGACGGGCAGGCCCAGGCCAACCAACCGGCGGTCGGCCACGTACTGGGTGTAGTCTTTGAAGCTGTCGGCGTTGAGGCCCAGGATGCCTCGCGGCATCAGTTCGTGGGCGTAGGCTTCTTCCAGTGCGGCGGCCCGGGCAATTTTGTTGGTAATGCGCTTCTGGAAGATGTCCGTCCACAGCTCCGGCTGCTCGCGCTTGATCTGGTTGATCATGTCGATGCCGAAGTTCATGTGCATCGACTCGTCGCGCATGATGTACTGGAACTGCTCGGCAGTGCCGGGCAGCAGGTTGCGGCGGCGGAAGCTGAGCATGGCGGCAAACGACGCGTAGAAGAACACGCCTTCCATAATGACGTAGAAGTCGATGAGGTTCTCCAGGAAGAGCTGGTCGTTTTCGAAGGTGCCCGTCTTGAAGTCGGGGTCGAGAATTTGTTGCACCAGCTCCGTGACGAAGTTGTCCTTGTCGTAAATGGCATCGATGCGCTTGTACATCGAGAAGATTTCGGCCTCGTTGAGACCCAGGCTTTCGACGATGTACTGGTAGGCATGGGTGTGGATGGCTTCTTCGTAGGCCTGGCGCAACAGGTACAGACGGCACTCGGGGCTGGTAACGTGCTTGTAGCAGCACAGCACCAGGTTGTTGGCCACAATGCTGTCGGCCGTGGTAAAGAAGCCCAGGGCCAGCTTGACCACATGGCGTTCGTCATCGGTTAGGGCCGTTGAACTGCGCCACTGCTCGATGTCCTTTTGCATGGAAATTTCGTTGGGCAGCCAGTGGTTGGCGTTGCCGGCCATGTAGGCGTCCCAGGCAAACTGGTGCACGATGGGGTACAACTGCACCACGTCGTCCTGGCCGTTAATAACCCGGCGCTCGTTTACCTGCTGGGCATACAGGGTGTTGAAATTGGCGTTGGCATTCGCGTTCATGATTCGTCTCTATCCTTTAGGTTGGTTGGGGTTAAAAAACTCTCTCTCTGAAAATGGCGGCCGAGGCAGGGGAAAAGCGACGGCAACATGGCACAGCCGGGCTGTGGTGAACTCTGAGTGGTGAACTGAAAAAGGTAAAACGTGGGATGGGGGCTGAAATAACCGAAAAAAGGGCGTCGCCCATACGACTGCAACATCGTTGGGTACGACTGCGAAACCGTCAGGGTAAACACGGACATCCTCCTCAAGAAGCGGGGTTGAGGTGTTTGGCCGGTCCTCAAAATAGACCAAACCCCAGACCCGGAGCACGAGCTTCTTAACCGTCACATCCCATTATAGTGCAAGTGTTCAGGCTTCTCCAGTGGTGGTTAAGAAGACTTGGAGGGGATTTTGGCTATTTAAGAATCGTTTTCTTCTTAGGAAGGGGGTCGACGGATCAGGCCAAGAAGGTGTGTGGGGTCCCGCAGCAAGAACGGGGGCCTGAAACCGATCCCTGTAGAAGGTTTCGCACTCTCTAGTTGTACAACATTTGCTATTATTTGCCAAGATTGAAGAATAATATATTTGAATAGTAAATTGTTTGTTGTTTAAAATCGGCGAAACCGTGATGGACAAGTAAAAGCATAAGGGGTGCCCAACAGGCCGTTCAATATGTCTTTTATGATCCAGATCATAAATTAGGGGCGGTATCACTCAGATATGTGGGTACTTAAAACTGAGTAATATCAAGAAGTTAGCCTCGGTTGAATAAACAACCTTGGGCCGTTCGACGGGCTAAATTTTTTTTAAAATCTTGCCACGGTATGACATTGGGTAAACGATGAACAAAAAAAGAACCGCTCAGGGGGCGGTTTTTGACGGGTTTTGAACACTCGAAAATAAATTCTTGCCTTTTTGAAAAAGCTATGGATAATAGAATACACACGGCACCCTCGAAACAAGTTTCGATAACGTGACGCGTCGGTGCCTCTTTCTCACGCCCCACCTTTAGACTTATAGAAACGACGCCATTTCCGATATGGGGTCGCCCAAAGAAAAAAAGTTTGATACAGACGTCGACACAGGTGGAGTGAATGGCCCCCTTTTCCCAGTGGTTTATTCGATACGACCAATGCCAAAGCGGCAACAAAGGATGATGCAAAGGAATGACGATGGACAGTCCCACCACCGCAACCATGATTGACGCGCTTCCGGCCAAGCAACGCCAGGTCCTCGAAGCCATCATGGCCTTTATTACCGACAACGGGTACCCCCCATCCATTCAGCAGTTGTGCCAGGCTTGTGGCGTGAGTTCCACATCGACCATTCACTACCACCTGACGGCGCTCAAGAAAAAAGGCTACCTGCACTGGAACGAAAGCGAACGCCGGGCCATTACCGTCAACGAATCGGTGATGGGGCCGCGCGGCGGCCACGGGCAGGTGCCCATTTGCGGCAGCATTGCTGCCGGCCAGCCGGTGCAGGCCTACACCGACATTGAAGACACCCTGAACCTGGCCGAGGATTTATGCCCCAAAACCAGCTATGCGTTGCGCGTGCGTGGCGACAGCATGATTGAAGACCATATTATGGAAGGTGATCTGGTGCTGGTTAACCCGGACGTGACCACCATTCGCCAGGGCGACGTGGTGGTGGCCGTGGTGGACAACGAAACCACGACCCTCAAACGCTACTACAAGGAAGCCAGTGGGTTGATTCGCCTGCAACCGGCCAACGCCGACATGGACCCGATTTACGTGCAGCCCGAGCAGTTGGTGCTGCAGGGGCGTGTCGAGGCGCTGATTCGCCAAGACATGTAGATTTTTTGACAACTAAACACATATCGCTCTAACACCTATAACATGCCAAACACAAAGGATGTGCCTTTGGGTGGCTTCGATTCATGGTCGAACCGTCCGCTCCGGGGCCCCTCCTTTTTTTTTGCCTGTTATACCCTTTTTTGAAGGGAGCGGGTGTTTGAGAAACGCGTTAGCGGGCCCAGCGGAAGTTTTGCAGCGAGGTGGGTTTGTCGACCGGGCCCTTCACGTCCATTTCGAAGGCCACGCCGCCCTTAAGCTTGGGGCCGCCGAAGCCCGGCACATAGCCAATGCCGGGAATAATGCTGATGAGTTTGCGGGCACCGGGAATGACGCCCAGCACCCGGCCAATGCTGAGCTTGCCCAGTTGCCCGAAGGTGCCTTCCACGTCGCGGTTCAGTTTGCCGTTCAGCGTCAGGTCGGCATAGCCGTCGACCAGGCGTGTGTTGCCCCGGGCAAACAGGTCGAGGTCGTCGCCGTTGATGGTCACGTCGTTGGTGTGGATCAGGCCGTCGGCAATCTTGAAGATGCCGCCAATCTCGGCGGTGTAATCGCTGTTAAGGGGATCGACAAAGTTGAAGAGGCTGTTGAGGTTAAAGTTGGCCAGCCCACCGGCAATGGTGTTGGCGGTAACCAGCAGTTTGCGTACGTTGTTGACCGACGGCAGCCGGCCTTCGGCAATATGGAGTTCGGCATAGCCGTTGACGTGGTTCATCAGTTCGTCGTGACTGGTGCCTTGCGTGGTAAAGTCGATGGTGCCCCGCAGGTCGCCAAACAGTTCGTTGGTGACATTAAGCAGGGTCGACATTACGGCGTTTGCCTTCATGTCGTCGATGACGAGGTGGGCCGTCATGAAGTTGTTTTGTTGCGGGTGGATGGCGTAGTTGCCCGTGACCTTGCCGCCGGCCGATTCGCCGGCAAAGTCCTCAAGTTCGATGAAGGCGTTGGCGTACATGCGCAGGTTGCTGGTGAAGTTGGTGACGATCAGGTTGTCGATGATCAATTCCTTGACCGCCACCGTGCCGCTTTCGATTTCGGCAGGCAGGGGCAGCTGCTGGTTGTAGGTGGGGAAGAACTGGTTGAACAGCCCCTGCATGAACTGCTTGTTGACCACGTTATCCAGCCACATGGTTAGCAGCGGCACGATGAACTGATCGCTGGTGGCCTTGACCTGGCTGATGGGAACCGGCAAAAGCCCCAGCTGCGGCAATTGCCCGGTGGCGCTGAGCTGCACGCCGGGAATGCGGAACTGGGTCAGATCCACCCGGCCCTGGGTGCCGTCAAACAACACCTTGCCGGTCAGCTCCAGCAGGTTCATGCCGGCCGCCGCCATGTGGTCCAGCTCGAGGCTGCCGGTTACGGTGGTTTGATCCAGGCTGGCGTTGAGGGTGATGTCCGAAGTCAGGGCGCCCTTCATGCCGTCGAAGGCGGGAATGTCCAGGTAGTCGTCGATGATGGCCAGGTCGAGCTTGGGGGTGGTTTTGGCCGCCAGTTCCACGGTGGCTTCGAGCGGACGGAAGAGGTTGTTGACGGCGCCGGTCAGCACCAGCTGGTTTTTGTTGGGTGGGCCGAAGGCGGTTTTTTCCATAATCAACCGGTTGTCCTTGAGCCGGAGCACCGAGCTCCAGTGGATGTCCTCGCCGGTGTTGACCACTTGCGTGGTTTTGCGTTTGGCCGGGCTACTTGTTCCGCTGCTTGTTCCACTGCCGTTGCCGTTACCACTGCTGGCGGCGTCGGTTGCGGGGGAGGCGGGTGGCTGTGACGGCGGGGCCAGAATGGAGGTGGGGTTGAAGTCGAAGAACACCGACAGATCGTTGCCGCGCCCGTCTCCCTTCAGCTCGCCGAGCTTGCCCGAGGCGTTGATTTCAAACGGCAGCCGTGTGTAGGCCAGCAGGTTGTTGTTGGTGGTGTACACCACCTCGTTGATGAGCAGCGGGGAAATGATGCCGCTGACTTCCAGGTAGATGTCTTCTTTGCCGTTGATGTGGCTATAGATGTCGATGGGGCTGTTGCCGTACTTGAAGGCCAGGTCGTCCGATTCGACGAGCCATTGCCCGTGGCTGGTCGTGGTGACCGACAGCGATCCGTTGACGTGGTACAGGGGGAACTTTAACTCGGCCACCGACACGCCGGCATCATGGAAATCGAGGTTGACGTTGGACTGGTCGGGCCGCAAGGCCAGCCGGCCACTGAGGCTACCCTTGGCCTGGTAGATGGTGGGGGAAAACCATGGCAACAGGGTCTGGATGGCGCTTTGGTTGTCGCGCAGCCATGCCACGTCCAGGTGATCCAGGCCCACGGTCAGGTTGTAGTCGTCCGGGCGCACGTAGCCGTCGAGTTGCATCGGTACCCCCAGCACCTCGATGCCCTGGTGGGGGGCGGCTGCCAGTTGCCCCGAGCCCAGATCGTAGGTTAGGTGGGTGATACTGACGGGAATGGCTTTTTCGGGGCCCGGCCATGAGAGGTTGACGTTTTTGACCCCCACCTGGCCGTGTAGTTTGCCGGGGTTGGCCGAGGCCAGGTGGGCGTTGATGTCGACGGTGCCGGAGTGGATGCTCATTTTTTTAAGCAGCGGGGCATTGAAAACCGGCGCCGCCTTTCGCCCGCTGGGATGCTTGAGCGCTTCGACGGCCAACTGCTCGCCGGCAAACGCGCCGGTGGATTCGAGGAAACTGACGGCCGATGTGACACCGGCTTGTGCCTCGTCGTGGGCACCGGTTTGTGCCAATGACGAGGACGTGGGTTTTGGGGCCTCGACCAGCAGCGTGTCGTCGTCGACCTGCGACAGGGGCAGGCTGGCCGACCAGTCGGGCAAAATTTCGAGGTGGTTGAGTGTCTCGACCACCTGCGACAGGGGCAGGCTGTTGGCTACCAGGTTCAGGTCGTAGGCCCGCGTTTGGTGGTTGATCCAACCGGCCAGCGACACCGGCAACTGGTTAAGCCGGCCGTTGACGTTGGCCAGTTTGGCCTGGGCCTTGTCGAACTGGAGTTGCCCCGACCACTGGCTTAGTGGCATGCCGCGCAACGGGCCCAAGCTGGCATGGATGTCGTGCAGGGCGATTGTGCCAAAGGCGTTGGGTTGCCGCCACGGGCCGTCGAGTACCAGGTTGGCTGTGACCTGCCCGCCGGGATCGGTAAGGGGCAACTGCTTCGGGCTCAGGCCGATGGCCCGCGCGATTCGAACCAGTCCGGCCACAGGCAGTTTGTCGGAGTGGACATCGAGCCGGTTGAGCTGTTGGCGGGCCACATCCACGCCGCCCTTTAGCTGCAGGCCATGCTGGGTATCGCCGGCAAAGCGGGTGGTTAGTGCCACCGTGTTGTCGCCGTTCGGGTTGAATGCCACTTGGCCGTCCAGGGTCAGCAGGGGGGCGAGCCAGTGCAATTGCCGGGCATCGTACAGGGTTAGGTGGTGCAGGGTGGCCTGGCCCTTGGCATGCCACATGTCTGGGGTATTTGGGGCGGCTTTCGTGGTGGGGTGCCGGGTACTGATCAGCCCGTCGGCATCAAGCCGGCCCGTCCATGCGGCCGTCATCAGGTGGGTTTTTAGCGTGTCGGGTAGCACGGGCCAGGCACCCAGCAGGCTGCGATGAACCTGGCCCAGATCGAGCTGGCGGGTTTTGAGCGAAGCCGCCATGGTGGTAAGGGGTTGGGTAAGCGATTGCGTAAGCGACTGGACAAGGGCCGGCGTGTCTCCTGCCAGCGGTGTGGCCCCGGCCTGGTGCAGGGCTTGGGCGCTAAGGGTTAGGGTGTTGTGCTGGGGGCTGTCGGGCAGGGTCAGGCGCCAGTGGTTCAGGCTGATGTCGTGGGGACTAACATGCAGGGTACCCGACATGGCCTGGATGGCCGGGTTGGGACTGCCCCAAAACGCCAATAGGGTATTCTTGGCTTCGAGGGTGCCTTCGACGGCCGGCGAGGCCGTCAACAGATCGGTTTTAATCAGGTTGAGCCGTACCCGGCCCTGTTTGTCGGCATGGACGCGCCAGCCGGGCCACCATGCCGTTAGTCGGTCGCTGGCCCAGCCCAGGTGGTTGAAGCGGCCGTCGAGGGCCAGCATAAAGGCAGGTGTCGGACTGCCAAAACTGCCTGAACGGCCCGAGTTATTTGGTAGCGCCACCTGCCCGGACCAGTCCAGAAGGGCCTGGTTGCCGTTTAAAGACAACCGGCTTGGGCCGAACTGTACCAGCGGCCAGCCGTAGAGCTTGAAGCGGCTGTTGAGGGCGACGGTGTCCTGGAGTTGTCGCCCATCGGCCAGGCGGGTGGTGAGCTTGCCCTTGAGCTGCACACGGTTGGGTTGGTCCACGCCGATTTTGGACCATTTAAGGCGCGGCCCTGCCAGCTGGAGTTGATCGAGCAGGGTGTGGCCGGTTGGGTCGACGAGGCGGGCCGGTACCGTTAGGGTGTATTGCCGGGCTTCAACCGTGGCCCCCGGTACCAGTACGTTGTCGGCCGGAGCCGTTTGGCTTAACCAGAGATCAAGGGCCTGGCGACTCAAGCGAACGTCGGGGGCCTCGACGACAATGCGTTTAAGGCCGTAGCGCTGTTGCAACAGCTCGGTGTAGGGGACATAGGCCTCCACGCGCTTGGCCTGGGCCAGCAGGCGCCCATCAAGACGAAGGGCGGGGGCTATCAGCGAGGCTTTGACCCCGGCCAACAGGGTGGGTTCCAAACGAATGTCCCCGACGGCCAGGGTGGTGCCGGTAAAGGGGGATAAGGATTCGGCCAGACGGGCCTTGATCACGGCATTCGGTACGGCATGGGCCAGCAACGGCGGGCCGGCGGTCATCATCAGCACCTTTGCGCCGAAACCCACGCCCGCCAGTACCAAAAAGGTTCCGGCCCAGCGCTGGGTGAGGGAGGAGAACCATTGAAAAGGACGAATCACAGGGCACACCTATGCTATAGGGCGTTGAGGGCGTTGAGGGTGTTTCAGGGCGGTTGCACAAAGCAGGATCGTCCCTTCATTATAGCTCTACTGCCCCTATTCGGGCCACTGTGGCTGGATGCCCCCTAGAGCTGGTTCCCTTTTGTCGGGCGCATTGACTTGCGGTTTTTTGCCGATAGGGTGCCTTCAGGGGCCAGGGGTTTGGGCTGTTGCCTAAACAGGCGCTTGCGCTTGCCCGTGCTCTTGGGCATCAGGGCCCGGGCCTCCAGGATGTCGCTGCTGATCAGGTAGCCATGGTCGCGGCTCATCGTCTCCATCCAGTCAATAAATTTTTGACGGCCGGTAAAGGTGCCCAGTGGCACGTTGAGGTGGCCCACGATAAACGCTTTTTCGTCGGGGTCGCGGTCTTGCCCATGGGGGCTGCCCTTGGCATGGATATAGGCCAGGGCGCGCAACTGGGTGCTTGACCCCGGCGATTCGGCAAACACGGCCTGGGTGAGCATGGCCATTTTGTCCACCGTTAAGCCGGTTTCCTTGGTGGTTTCTCGGCATGCGGCCTGCAGAATGGTTTCGTCCGAGTCTTCGTCCCCCACCAGGCCTGCCGGTAGCTCCAGTGTGCGCTTGCCGCCCAGAGTCGGCCGCTCGGTCACCAGCAGGTGCACGTATTCCTTGCCCCCTTTATCCTCGATAACCGTCAGGGTATGGGCCCCCAGTTGTGACGTGCCCCGGTGGGCAAACAGCCAGTCGAACGGGCGCTGGCCTGACGGGGGAACTGCCCGCAACGTCAGGTTGGGGTTGGCCTCGTACAGCGGGCGCGAGTAGGATTGTACGGGCGGGATGTTCGGTTTGATGTAGCCGAAGCGTAAGCCGGTGATGGGGGGAATCATAGGGCGGCGGGCATGGGTCCTTGTAACGGATAACGGGTAACGGGTAACTGGGAAGGGGAAGGGCAGTGTAATAAAAACCACGCCCCCACGCCAGTTGCCCTGTTAAGCGAATTGTTTAGGGTGGCAGCTACCTGAGCCCGGTTTGCCTATGAGAGAATAGGGCGGTATGAGTGACCCCAATGCCACGACCCCCAAACTGCAGCCGCCCAGCCTTTTGAAATCGGCCGGGCTGATTGCCGCCATTACCGTGGCCAGCAAGTTTCTGGGCCTGGTGCGCGACCAGCTCATTACCCACCATTATGGTGCGTCGCTGGTTACCGATGCCTACTTCTACGCCTTCCAGATTCCCAGTTTCGTGCTGGTGCTGCTCGGTGGGCTGGGGGGGCCTTTCCATACGGCCACCGTGTCCATTCTGTCCAAGCGTGTCAAGGACGAAGCCTGGGCCACCGAGGAGGTGGACGTGCTGGTTCGAACGTTCTGGACCGTAACCGGCCTGATTTTCTCGGTTGCGGCCGGCCTGGTGTTTTTGTTTGCCCCGGCCCTCGTCGAGGTGCTGGCCCACCATGCCTCGTCGGGCCTGAAGGCCACGGCCGTGCTGCACCTGCGCTGGATGACCCCGATGATTGTATGCGGCAGCGTGGTGGGGATTTTTTGTGGCGTGTCGAACGTCTATCACCGCTTTACCTGGCCCTCCTTTGCCCCGTCGGCCATTAACATTACCCTCATTATCTGGCTCCTGATGCTGGGCCCCGATCCCTTCGGCTATGCGTTGTGCGTGTCCACGTCACTGGGCGCCCTGCTGCAGGTGATGATGCAACTGCCGGATTATATTAGCCTGAAGTTCAAGCTTTGGCCTGCCTTCGATACCCACTCGCCGGATCTGAAAACCATGGGCGAGTTGTTTTTTCCCCAGGCGGTCGGGACCACCATTGGCCAAATCAATATTTACGTGGCCATGTTTTTTATCAGCCAGTTGGCCGCCGGGGGCTGGACGGCTTTTGTACTGGCCAACCGCTTGATTCAGTTGCCCATTGGCGTGCTGACCATCGCCCTGCTTGTGCCGCTGTTTCCACGGTTTTCGCGCTGGGCCGAGGAGCAGAACACCGATGCGCTGCGGCACCATTTTAAGCAGGGCATTATTGCCCTGTGGCTGGCGTCTTTTCCGATGATTGCCTATATCTGGCTGGTTGCCGAACCGGGGATTGCGCTGCTGTTTGAACGCGGCGAATTTACGGCCCATGACACGCAGCAGGTGGCCATTGCCCTGGTGGTGCTGTCGCTGTCCGTTATTCCATACATGCTGCGCGATGCCGTGACCCGCGTGTTTTATGCCTACAACGATTCAAAAACCCCCTTGTATGTGGGTCTGGGGGCTATCGTCATTAATGCCGTACTGAACGCTTATCTGGTGAAGCCGTTGGGGGTGGCCGGTATTGCCGGGGCCACGGTGGTGGTGACGGTGTACAATGCCGTAATGCTGACATGGCTGAGTCGTCGCCATATCCGCAGCCTAGGGTTTCGGTTGATGGTTGTGCCCACGCTTAAGTTGGTCGTGGCGTTTCTGGTGACCGTGGTGGTTACCCAGTGGACCATGGCCCGGTTGCCCCAACCAGCGTATACGACCGCCTTGTACAACCAGGTGATTGTGCTGGCCGAGACCGGGGGGATGGTGGCCGTGCTGTACACGTCGCTGGTGTGGCTGCTGCGTGTCGAGGAGCTGACCCTTGTTGTCGATCGGCTACGTGCACGGTTGCGCCGCTAGTGCTCTCAGCCCTCCTCCTCCTCTCTCTCTCGTCTATAAGTCCCTATGCCCAGAGAGAAGCCTCTAGGCGCAGAGAAAAGCCCCCGTGCCGAGGTGGCATAGGGGCTTTGCTTTTCTCGGGGTGTGTATCTGTCTGAGCCCTACACGGCGGCCAGGTTGCGTGCAACGGCCACGGCGGGTTTGGCGGTACTTGTATTGCCGAGTACCGTTTGGATGGCTTGCAGTTCGTCGACCATTGCCTCGACCGACGGCAGGCGGTTGATGGCCGAACCAATGCCAACCCCGGCAGCACCGGCGCCAATGGCTTCGGCGACGTTGCCATGGTACAGGCCGCTGGCGGCAATAACCGGGATGGACACGACCTGGCTTAACAGCCGGACGTGGGCCAGTGTGCGCTGGGCTTTTTCTTCGGCCGATACGGGCTGCACGGTTTTGTTCAGGGTAACGACGGCACTGGCGCCCTCGGTTTGCAACATGGCAGCACCCAGGGTTTCCAGTTCAAGGGCCAGGGCCAGTTGGGCTTCCTGACTCAGGTGGCCTGGTACGGTGACGGACACCGGTACGCGGCCCCCAACGGCTGTAATGACTTGGCGCGCCAACTCATGAACTTGCCCGGCGGTGATGAAGAAGCCCTGGTCGTAGAGGGCATCGAAGTTGCCGACTTCCAAGGCATCGACGCCCCAGGAAGCCGCTTCGATAAGGTTTTGGGCATCCACGCTGGAGATCATCAAAGGGCAGGTCGTTGCGCGGCGGGCCATGGCCAGCAGGCGTACGTCGCATGCCAAATCCACCCAGTCGGCGTTTACGGTTTCGGCGGCCTGGCAAACGCGTTCGACGCGATCGGCGTCAAAGTTGGCAATACCGGCAATGACTTTTAACAAAGGGTTGCTGTGGCTCATGGCGTCTCGGGTCTCCCCATCTCGTTAGGCTGATGATATTGTGGCTGCACTATACCATAAGCCGTGGGCAGGATGGGATGTGTTTTCACCACCAGACACCAGGCCAGACCCCCAGCCCCTCATGCGTCGGGGGGCGGATCGGTCGGCTTCGGTGGGGGCGGTTGGTTTAACCGGGCCAGTCGATCGGCGACATCGGCCAGGGCCGGGTCGTCTTCGGCTTTGCCCTGGGCCTGGCATGTTTCAATCCACAACCGGTAGACTTCGGCCAAGGCAAACCGGGCGGCCGGGGTGATTGATGGATCGGTTTGCTGGGCCAGCGCTTCGAGCTGAGTCAGCATCGCCCGGGCCTCGTCGAGGCGGTCCGTCTCGAGGTACAACGACATCAGGCTCAGGGTGGCTTCGTGGTAGTCGGGCTTGAGTTCGAGCACGCGCTTGAAGCGGGCCATGGCTTCCTTCGTGTCGCCATGGTGGCGCAGGATGGTGGCATAAAAGAAGTTGACGTCCGGCGCGTCGGGGTGGCTGCGGATGTAGGGGCGGATGGTGCGGATGGCCTCCTGGGTGTCGTCCGTGTCGCACAGGGCCAGGGCCAGGTTGATGCCGGCCTCGGTAAAATCGGGGCGGAACTCCAGGGCACGCTGCAGGTGCTGTTTGGCCTTGCCTGCCTCGTTGTTGGAGAGGTAGTACGTGCCAAGCAAAAACTGTACCTGGGGGTGGAAGGGATCGTGTTTTTCGGCGGCCTTGAGTTTGACGAGCCCCTCGGCCGGGTGGCCCGTGTGGATATGGGCCAGGCCCAGGTTGATGAGGTTGTCGAGGTGATCCGGGTAGACTTCGTGGACGATGGTCAGGTGGGGCAGGGCTTCGGCATAGCGCTTGGTTTCATTAAGGGCCACGCCCCAGGCGTAGTGTGCCTGGATGACGGTGGGATCCAGATCCAGGGCCTTTTCGAAATGGGCCATGGCTTCCCCGTACTGCTTGAGCTTGCACAGGGCAATGCCCCAGCTAAGGTAGGCGTCGGCGAGCTGCGGGTTTAGGTGGGCGGCATGGCGGTAGTTGTCGATGGCAGATTCATAGTGGCCCAGGTTGGCCAGCGCGTCGCCCATGTTCAGGTGCACCTCGGGGTTGTCTTGCACCAGGGCCAGGGCCTGCTTGGATTTTTCCAGGGCCTCTTCGTGGCGGCCCAGCCGGTTAAGCACCAGCGACCAAAAATAGTAGGCCTCCGGGTGCTTGGGCATGTGCTTGACGGTGACCTTGAACTTGTCGATGGCTTCCTCGTATTTTTCCATTTCGGCCAGCACGGCCCCCCACAAGAAATACACATGCGGCTGGTAGCTGAACAGGGCAATGGCCGATTTGAAATGGTGGATGGCCTGTTCGTACTGGCCCAGGCGAGCCAGGGCAATGCCCCAATTGACAAAGGGTTCCGGGTCGGAGGGGTTGGTGTTGATGGCCCGCTGGTACAAGGCACCGGCCCCCCTCATGTCGCCCTGCTCGATGAGCACGGCCCCCCACATTACCAGGCTGTTGGTGCAGTCCGGATCGATTTCCAGTGCCCGCTTGAACTGTTCGGCCGCCTCGTCGTAGCGACCGAGCTTGGCCAGGGCCACCCCCCAGTTGGTAAAGGCATTGGGCTTGTCGGGCGAAATGGCGGCCGCCTGCTGGAATTTTTCGATGGCTGCCTCGAACTCACCCTGTTCGGCCAGGTCGATGCCCCAGTTGACATAGGACAGCCCCGGATCGGGCGAAGATCCGGCTACCGCTTTGTACTGATCGACAAAGTGGCTGTAACGCTTGATGTGGTCAATAAACCGGTTCCACTTGTCTCTCACGGTTTGTGCCGACGCCAATCCAAACTGCACGCAATGTGACCCCTCTATTATAAGGGGGGCATGGGGTGCTGACGACTTCCAGATGGTTCAGGCCACCGTAAGCGACAACCGCCCCAGGGCCAAGTGGCACCGCCATGCAGGGGCTGACAACACGCGGGCCGGGTGGCTTGTGACCAGTCGCCAAATCAGGCTTGCGTCCCTTCGGGTTAGCCTTTGTAAGGTAAGGGCGACGGGTGCGCGTGTGCGTGTTTTGTGTCAGGAAGCGTCCAAAAAGCGCTTGGGCTGCATGGGGCACCCCTGTACCAGGGGCGGTTTATCGGGTAAGTCCGGGGTCTGCGCGCACGACACCATTACCTATTGACACCACAGATAAGGTGTTTTGAAAGGGTGACGTGGCCGACCCCGTTTTGAGTAAACATGGTGGATGGTTGGGATGAGGCACTTAGACTATAAGCTACAAGCTGGCCACCACCGGCCATTCCTCGAACTCCTCGAACAAGAGGTTGTCGACATACTCCTTGATGTCCTTGATGCCGATGTTCCAACGAGGGACCTTGCGCGGGCTGTACTTGCCGGCGTTGGTGTCCAGGGCGGTTAAACGTTTTTTGGGCCTCATAGAACAGGGTTCCTCCCTACGGTTGCATATGTATGTATAACCACAATGATTGGCTTCCCAAGCCGTAAGATGTCTCTGGGAATGGACAGAAGCGGTTGCCTGCGCATTAGGGGCAGCCGGCAGAGAAAAAAGATTCTGATAAAAAGCGTCAGACGCTTTGTGGGCCTCAGGCACAAGCGATGGGTTATAGGGTGATTACAGGGCAATGCCCCACGGTTTTTTGGTGTGTTTGTGTCTGTGTACATCTCGCACGGACGCGTGGTGTACAGGGGGCTTTTGGGTTCCTTTCCTAAAAGTGCTTAATTAAGGTCTCTATAAACCAGGGTTATAAACCAGGGCTGCTTAACGGTTAACGACACGCCGCGCATGTAGAGAGACGGCTGTTGAAAAACGTCAAAACGCACCGGTGGTGGCTTGGTGATGACTGGTTATGACCACTGTGCCGTGTACCCGTTAACCGGCAACACGGTATGCGGTGCAGAACAATGAATGGGTTTCCCTTGGTTTGTAGCTACCATTATACGGGTTGGTTGGGCTTAAGATGTATTAAGGTTTTTTGTTATGGGCACTTGACCCGTTTGGGATGTGACGATGGTGCTTTTTGAACCAGGTGGTGTGGAGGGGTTCGGCCTTACTTCGATTGCCAGGGTATTGGTGTTCGGTTGCAAAAAGGTGCGTGTGTGGTTGTTTGAATATAGCTGATTGTAGAACTGCCTAACGAAACCCACTGCACTTCTATACAATCCATCAAGTCAGGACACGTCCTTCTAAACCGATTGATTGTCGCTTAGGGTAATTGCAATGAATAAAGCCGAACCGTTGGCGTTCGGTAAACCACAAGTATAACCACTCCAGTCTTGTCTGGAGTTGGATCGGACTCATACGGATCCCGCAAGGCGCTTGTTACGGCACCGCTTAATCAACGGGCGTTTGCCTCTACGATTACAGTGATACAGTGTCAACCAACGTTGCTTCAACGGTGTCTTTCAAGACAGCGGGCAGGTATTATCGAACGGTATCCTCACTACCTGTGTGCTTTCAGTCTAACCCCTTTGTCTAGGTTTTGCTAGCCTGGGGGTCAAAACTGTTGCAATGGTTGATATTACACCTATTTCGTACTGAAGCTTTCGGTATCAATGACATCTATTTTATGAGATATCACATAAAGAAAAAACCGGCCAATAGCGGGCTTGGGCGGGCTTGGGCCAGAGCAAGGCTGTTTTTATTGGCTTGCAAGGGGTACTTTCCGCACGACGTTCGGACGCGTTGACGGGCCTGTCGTGCTTCGGGCGATTGTAAATTTTTTTTGATCCTTTTGTGGGGGGCCTAGGCCATGGCTTAGGTGGGCCAGGCCTTGCGCGGGATTTTGGGGCCCATGGGGCTTGCGAGCGGGGGTGCCGGCTTGGTGCGACAATCGCGCTACAATAAGGTATGTTTTAAGGTATGGTTTTGTCTGGATAGTGTGCCCACGCGCCACCACCCATGGCGGCCATGGTGGCCAGAGTGCCCAGAGTGGCCAGAGCGGGATGTACCCCCTGAGACTTGTATGCTTCAACCCAACGAACCGGTGATTCGACTTAAGGCCCAACAGTCGCCCACGCCTGAGCAGGTGCAGGCGGCTTGTGATTCGCCCGTGCTGGCCCAGTTGCTGTTGCAACGGGGCCTGGCCAACGTGGATGACATTCATCGGTTTTTGCAACTGGACGACTACACCCCGACCGGCGTCGAGGCGTTGCCCGACTGGCCCAAAAGTCTTGAACGGTTGGCCCGTGCCATTGATACCCAGGAGCCCATCCTGATCTTTGGGGACTTTGACGTGGACGGCATTACCGGTACCACCATTTTGTACCAGTGCCTGAAGCTTCAGCTGGGGGCCAACGTGACCTACTATATTCCGCACCGTCACACGGAAGGCCACGGATTGAATACGGCAGCCCTGCTCAAGCTTGTCAGCAGCCGTCAGCTCAAGCTGGTGATTTCCACCGACACGGGGATTACCAACTACGACGAAGTGCATCTGCTCAACTCCTTCGGGGTGGATTGCATCATTACCGATCACCACGATCTGCCCGAATCCCTGCCGCCGGCCCTGGGTATTTTGAATCCCAAGTTGCTCGATGGCGAGCATCCGTTGTACCCGCTTAGCGGTGCCGGTGTGGCCTACAAGGTTTGCCAGGCCCTGTTGGCCCACTACGGCAAGGCCGAACTGGCCGATGAGCTGCTGGATTTGGCCGCCATTGGCACGGTGGTGGACATGGTGCCATTGGTGGCCGACAACCGGCATCTGGTTTGGCAGGGGCTTAAGCGCTTGGGGAAAAACCGTCGCCTGGGGCTAAAGGCTCTGTTGGAAAGTGCCGGCACGGACATGGATGCCCCGATTACCACCACGACCCTGGGCTTTGTTATTGGGCCGCGTTTGAATGCCGTGGGGCGTATTAGCCATGCCAGCGAGGCCGTGGAATTGCTGATTACCGATTCGTTCGAGGTGGCCCAAACCGCTGCGGCTCGCCTGGAGCAGATGAACCGGCAGCGCAAAACCATGGTGGAAGAAGCCGTGGTGCAGGCCACGGCCCACCTGACAGCATCCGGCGATTTGTCCGTGCACAAGGCGGCGGTGGTATGCAGCCCAGCATGGAACAACGGGATTGTGGGGCTGGTGGCGTCCGATCTGGTGGGGCGCTTTAACCGGCCCGCCTTTGTCGGTACCGTCGAGCCGGAAGAGGGGGTCATCAAGTTTTCGGCCCGCAGTATCGACGGCTTTGATTTGCATGCGGCCCTGGCGCCGCTGGCCGACATGTTCTTGCGCTGGGGCGGCCATGCCGGAGCGGCCGGGTTTTCCATCAAGCAGACCGATCTGGCCAAGGTTAAGGAAGCCCTCTTTGCCGTCTGCGATGCCAAAATCAGCCCGGCCCAGATGCGTCCCGTTTTTTATGCCGACATGGCCCTCTGCCCCGACCAGATTAACGAAGGGTTTTTGGCGCTGCAGGACATGTTGGAGCCGACGGGCATGGACAACCCCAGCCCGGTGTTCGTGATGTCGGATGTGGCGCTGTCGGCAGCCCGCCGCATGGGCAGCGATGAGAAACATTTGCAGATTACCGTGCAAGGGGCGCAGTCGGGGCGCTACCTTAAAGGGGTGTACTGGAACTGGGGCGCCGACACCCCGCTGCCGGCCTCGTCGTCGTCGACCCCCATGGCGGCCATGGCGTTTAGCGTGCAACGCAACACCTTTAACGGCAAAACCACCCCGCAGCTGATGCTCAAGCACCTGTCGGCCAACCAGTCGGCGTTGCCCGACACTGTGCCCTTACCGGACATACCGTTGCCGGCCGTGCCGCTACCCGACGTGTCGGCATCAACCAAGGCGGCGCCACTCACCCGGCCTTCGGCACCGGTCGGGCAGGTGGAACCCATGGCCCCTATGGCTCCCATGGCACCGGCGGAACCCTCCGACTCGGTTGTGACGTGGATTGATCACCGCCAGCACCCGCACAGCGATGGGCTGTTTAGCCAGATGATGCAGGCTTGCCAGGCGCCGTCGCCCCCCAGTCGCTGGGCGATTTATTGCCAGGGCAGCCAGCACTACCTGCCGTTTGCCACGCTGGCCGATTGGGTATGGCCGGGCACCGACGCGCTGGCCGAAGCCGGCTGGCCCGAAGCGTTGCCTTTGGAGTTGATACTGTGGGATTTACCACCCGGCCCGGCCCAATGGCAAGCGGTGCTGGCCTATGCCCGACAGGCGATTGAGGGGGCGGAGGGGATGCCTTTGACCGTGCATCTGGTGGGTGGCAAGTACCGTCATATTCCGCTGGTTCGGCCAGCCACCACGTACCTCGACGGCCTGTGGCGGCTGCTGATGCGGTGTCGTTCCACCCGGCCCAATCAACCGGTGCCCCTGGGCTACCTGACCCATGCCTTGGCCACCACGCCCGATGTGGTGTGGGGCGGGTTGGCATGTCTGGAGCGTTTGGATCCCCTGGCCGGGGTGTTGCAGGTGATTACCGAAACGGCTGACGTGGATGACGTTGGCGAGGCGGGTGAAGCGGGTGGGGCTGAGGCGATCCGTATCGTACTGCCCGACGGGGTGGCGCCCGTCGTGTTTGACGAAACCGATTCGGCCATGGCGGCCTTGATGCGCTGCCCGGCATGGCAGCAGTTTAACGGGGCCCTGGGGCAGGTGCATCGCTTTCGGCAGCAGATGATGACAGCGCCGCTGTCTGTGTTAGAATCGGTGGGGGCTGAAAGCCACCCTGCTTCGCTTTGTGGGCCAGACGCGGCCACTGCCGCCGTGCGGTTTGCTTAAACACCCGGCATCGCTGGATCGTGTCTCGGCTTTTTGAGCCCGCCCCAATGACGTTTGTGTCAGAGCCCCTTGTGTCAGTAACGAGTATTGAGACCGGATCCCTTATGTCTATGACGACTTCTCCTGCCCCCCTAAAACCCGAAGCCCTGGAAACCATTAAACGGGTGCGCGATGCCATCCGTTCCATCCCCGATTTTCCCAAGCCCGGTATTTTGTTCCGCGACTTCACCCCCATTTTAGCCGACCACACCCTGTTTGATATTACCCTGGCCTGGTTTGAGTACCACCTGAAACAGCAGAACGTGGACTACATTGTGGGCATTGAATCGCGCGGCTTTATTGTTGGGGCTGCCCTGGCCCACAAAATGGACATTGGCTTTGTGCCTGCTCGCAAGAAAGGCAAGCTGCCTGGCGACGTGGTGTCTTACGAATACGAACTGGAATACGGCACCGATACCATCCAGATGGTCAAAGGGGCCATGCCCACCGGCAGCCGGGTGGCCGTGGTCGATGACCTGCTGGCCACGGGTGGCACGGCCAACGCCACCATCCAGCTGTGCCGAAAAATTGACGTCACCGTGGTGGCGGCCCTGTTTATGATGGAGCTGACCTTCCTCAACGGCCGCAACGCCCTGCCGCAAGAAATCCCCATTCACACCATGGTGCCCTACCACGACGAAACCCCCTAGGGGCGTTTCCGATGTATCCGGTTTTAATCCACCTGGGATCATTTACGCTGTACACCTACGGCGTGCTGTTGGCCCTGGCGTTTGTGCTGGGCACCATGTGGAGTTTGTGGCGGGCTCGCCATGCCGGCTTGGATGAAACCTTTGTGCTGCTGCTGGTGGGCCTGGTTATTTTATGCGGCATGGTGGGGGCCCGGCTGCTGTATGTGGCTTATTTCCCCGACCTGTATGCCGCCGACCCGATGCGTATCCTGACGGATCGCGGTGGACTGGTGTGGTACGGCGGCGTGATGGGCGGGTTGGTTGGCGGCCTGCTGACCATTCGCTTGTCTGGGCAGTGGCCCAACCTGCTGAAGCTGCTGGATTTAATGTCGGCCCCGCTGGTGTTGGGGCTGGCCATTGGTCGGCTGGGTTGTTTTGCGTCGGGGTGCTGCTATGGCCATCCGACGACCATGCCATGGGGGGTGCAGTTTCCGCCTGGCCATGTGACCCACCCCCTGGTACTGCACCCGACCCAGTTGTATGAGTCGGCCGCTGCCCTGCTGCTGCTGGCGCTGCTGGTTGGGATGACCGGTTTGGATGGCCGCAAGCAGGCATGGCCAGGGCAGGCGACGGCTGTGTTTTTGGCGGGCTATGGCCTGATTCGCTTTACCCTGGAGTTTTTCCGGGGCGATGTGGTGTGGTGGGTGGCCCACGTGTTGTCTGCCTCGCAGGTGATTAGTCTGCTGGCCATCGGCTTGGCCGGGGTTGTCTGGTGGTGCAACCGGCAAAACGGGTGCAACCAACAATAAAGACGGGCAAGACGTGTCACCTGTACTCCCCCCAAAAAAAGTGTACTGACGTCGAGAAGGCGGTTTTTAGGTATAGCCGCCTCGGCGGGGGTGTTGGCTGTCGTGCGGGTAGCCGTGGTCCGTCGGCGGCGGGTCGTAGGCGGTGTAGCGCACGAGAAGGCCATGGCCGCTGGTGGCAAAGGTGCGGACCTTGACCACGCGCTGGGGGGCGAAGAGGCGGATGACCCGGATAGCACCGCGCAGTGCCCAGGTTTTACTGTGCCAGTGCCAGGGCATGGGGGCCTGGGTGTCGAGGGCTTCGGCCAGGGCGGTGGCCCGTTCGACCTGCTGGTTGTTGTGGACCGACGGCAGCCATAGGTAGCTGTACAACCGGTTTTGCTCCGTGCCGCCGCGGGCCGTGATCAGGGTGTCGCCGTAGCGGCCCAGAATGGTTTGGTCTAGTTGCGCGCCGCTTAGGGGGCGGCTGATCTGGGCCAGGCCGTCGGTGTCTCGTACCTGGCGGTGGGTCAGAAGACCAGATCTTCGAGGGTGGTGCCGTTGGGCGAATCGACGTGGCCGGCCATGCGCGGGGTTGGCCGGGCACGCCAAGCGGAGCGGGCATTGGCAGGATGAAGGGCAGAAACGGACATCAGGGACATCATGGACATCATGGGCGTGGCGGATACCATGGCGATTGGGGCTATCAGGGGTAAGGGATTTATTATGGGCAGAAAGCCGAAGGCGATTCAAGTCGGGCGGTTTGCGCTGTCTGGGTGTTGGTGCTTCAATGGTAGCCTCCCAATGTATACGGCTGCATACGGAAGTGAACCGAATGGTTAGGAGGCCGCCTCGAAAGCGGTTGCCCCCCTGGGGTTGCAGGTTCGAGTCCTGTCACTTCCGATGCAGGCTTTATAACAGGGGGCCGAACCGCCTGCAGCCCCAGCCAGAAAAGAGCGTTGCCGATTCGCGTCCGGTCAGGTTCGATGCAGGCTTTATAACAGGGGGCCGAACCGCCTGCAACCCCAGCCAGAAAAAAGCGTTGCCGATTCGCGTCCGGTCAGGTTCGATGCCCGTACCGATAGAAACCTCGGCCCGAAGCGCAACCCCAGCCCACATAGGCGTTGCCGGTTC
>JAGQHJ010000034.1 GCA_020431915.1 Cyanobacteria bacterium HKST-UBA04
GTCGTAACGTTGTATTGGTGATGTTGTCCAAGAGAGAGAGAGAGAGAAGGATTGTTTTGTCCAGACAGGTTTTTTTAAAACGAACCCTTATCCCGGCTCCTGCCCAGGCGGTCTACGATTGGCACGTCAAGCCAGGTGCTTTTGAGGCACTAACCCCGCCGTTTGAGCGGGTTACGACAATCAATGGTGGTTTGGCCAATGGTATCAGTCCGGGCGCACGTGTCCAGTTGGTGATACGTCCGGTTGCCTGGCTTCCGCTGGTGCTTCGGTGGACGTGTGTGCATGGGGAATTTGTGCCGGGGCGTCAGTTTGTCGATGAACAGGAACCTGGTCACGGCCCGTTTGTCTACTGGCGTCATGTTCATCGTTTTGAACCGGTTGATGTACACTGTTGCCAGTACATCGATGAGATTGAATACCGTTTGCCGATGGGCCAAGTGGGTCAGTTGATCGGAGGCCCGCTGGTCAGGGCAAGGTTGAATCGTTTGTTTGACTGGCGCCACCAACGGGTTCTTCAGGTTTTTGCAGGGCCGCTTCCGTAGGGGCGGTACGCTAGGTATAAGTCAGTATATGGCGGGTATGAAGACGATGAAGATTTTAGTTTCCGGTGCTTCCGGGTTGGTGGGAACGGCCTTGGTCCGCCATTTGAAACAGCAGGGGCACCGGGTGATTGCGCTAACCCGCTCTACTCCTGGTCAAGCTGCTGATGGTCAAGTTGATGGCCAAGTCGACACCATTGCCTGGGCACCGGCGCAGGATTGGATTGATCAGGCTGCCCTGGATGCGCTTGAAGGCCTTGATGCGGTGGTGCATTTGGCAGGTGAAAACATTGCCAGTGGTCGCTGGAGCCCGGCCAAGAAATCGCGTATTCGAAGCAGTCGCGTAGAGGCCACGGCCTTGCTGGCCAAGGCCCTGGCAGCGTGTAAGCAGCCACCAGCCACTTTTATCAGTGCATCGGCGATTGGTTTTTATGGCGAAGGCCACAACCTCGACGAAACGTCTCGGCCCGGCACCGACTTTTTGGCACAAACCTGTGCGGCGTGGGAGGCGGCTTCTGAACCGTTGGCCGGGGTTGGGACGAGACAGGTATGGCTTCGGTTGGGTATTGTGCTTAGCCCTGACGGGGGTGCCCTGAAGCAGATGTTGCCGGTTTTTCGCCTGGGCGGCGGCGGTCCTCTGGGCAGCGGCCAGCAGTACATGAGCTGGGTAAGCCTGCAGGACGTGGTGCGGGTTATTGAGTTTGCCCTGGTCAACGAAGGGGTGGTGGGGGTGTACAACACGGTGTCGCCAAACCCGGTTACCAATAAAACCTTTACCCAGGCTTTAGGCAAAGCGGTTCACCGGCCCGCTTTCTTCCCCGTGCCGGCGTTTGTCATTGGGCTTATTTTTGGTGAAATGGGTCAGACCCTACTGCTCGGTTCGGCTCAGGTCTTTCCCAGGCGGTTGCAGGAGGCAGGGTATACCTTTGAACATCCCGACATTGGGCCGGCACTACAGGCGCTTTTAAGCGGCTAGGGCCCGGAGTATGGTTCGGCTCATTGTGTTGGCGGGTTGTTTGCGCCAGCATGAGCTTGCGCGCTGTGTCAGCGCGGATTGGTTTAATATCAGGGAAAGTCGCTCTAGGTGGTATGTCCGGTAAAGCTAGCCATAAGCTGCTTATCCAGCTAAAAAATGTGTCGAAAACCTACCCCGGTCTGCGGGCCCCGGTGTTGCGCGAGGTGGACTTGAACGTAATGGCGGGTGAGTGCTTGGCCCTGATGGGACCCAGTGGCAGTGGCAAGTCGACGCTGCTTAATTTGCTGGGGGCTATCGATACGCCAACCTCTGGGCAGGTGCTGATTAACCACCAGGCTATCGAGGAGTATAGTGACGCCAAGCTCAGCCGGTTGCGCCGTAATGCCATTGGCTTTGTGTTTCAGTTGTTCAACTTGCTGCCCACCCTGACGGTGTGGGAGAACGTGATGCTGCCATTGCAGCTTAAGGGCAAAACCGCCATGGGGCTTGTCAAGCGATCGGACAGCATGGCGTTTGAGGAAAAAGTTGAGGCGATGCTTGAGCAGGTACAGATGTCCAGCCGAGCCCAGGCGTATCCGTCGCAGTTAAGCGGGGGCGAAATGCAGCGTGTGGCCATTGCCCGAGCCTTGATTCATGAACCGCAACTGGTGATTGCCGACGAACCCACGGGGAACCTGGATGCAGAAAACGGGGCACGGGTACTGGCCCTGTTGACCGATTTGGTTCGGCAGCGTGGCACCGCCCTGGTGGTGGCGACCCACAGTACCGACTGTGCCGCCATTGCCAACCGGGTGTTTACCTTGAAAAACGGTTTGCTCGAATCCTGCTCGGGGGTTTCAACGGCAGGGTTGTCGCGATGAGTGATTCGTCGGGCAAGGTCAGGCTAAACTCCTGGACGTGGTTGTTCTGGTTGTTTGGCCGGTTTTTTGTACGGGCCTGGTTACGGCAGCCGGCCCAGACCATCCTGACCTTCACGGGTATTGCGTTGGGGGTGGCGGTGTTTCTGGCCATCAACCTGGCCAACGAGTCGGTTTTGCAACAATTTCGATCGACCGTGGATCGGGTGGCCGGCACGACCAGCCTGCAGGTGTTGCCGACCAACATGTCGGACATGCCCGATTCGGTATTGGATCAGCTGACATGGTTGTGGGATCAGGGGGCAAACTTTACGCCGGTACTCGAAGACATGGTGGTCTGGGCCGAGCCGCCCTACACGGGTGTTCAGGTGCTGGGCGTGGATATGCTTGCCGACAGCGCGTTTCGTGCCTACTCAATAAAACCGAGAGCCGAGAGGGCTCGTTCTCCCGACCCCATGCTGCCCGGTAGTGCGGGCAATTCGGGCAATTCGGTCAGTGCACTGGGGTTGTTTGCCCAGGGCCATGTTCTGGTGGGCCAGACTCTGGCCGACAAGTACCACTTAGCCGAGGGACAGTCCTTTCGCGTACTGGTGGATGACCGGCAGGTGGCGCTGGTGGTTGAGGGTATTATCGAGCCGGGGCGGTTGGGAAAAGCTTATGGTGGCCAGTTTATTTTGGCCGATTTAAGCGTGGCCCAGGCCATGCTCAACCGGCCCGGGCGAATTACGCGGGTGGATATTCTGGCCGCAGAACCCAAGGTGCATGGGTTGATGCGCCGGTTTGCCACGGAGCAGGAAAAGGCCGGGCTCAAGTATGTTCATATGCAGCGGCCCGAACGCCGTAACCAACAGGTGGCCCTCATGCTCGAGTCTTTCCAGATGAACCTGACGGCCCTGAGTTTTGTGGGACTGTTGGTGGGCATGTTCTTGATATACAACGCCACTTCCATTTCGGTTATCCAGCGCCGAAGCGAGCTGGCCACCCTCAGGGCGCTGGGGTTTAACCGGTGGCAAATCCTGTTGATGTTCGGGGTGCAGGTGGCCTTGTTCGGTTTTCTGGGGGTGGCCATGGGGGCCGTGATGGGGGTGCTGATGGCCAAGGGTGCTCTGGCCGCCGTGTCGATGACGGTTGAAACAGTGTATGCCGGCAGCCAGGTCAGTCGGTTATCTTTTGATCCGTCTTATTTGTTTTTTATTGCAGCCATGGGGTGGCTGGCCACGATGGCCGCCGCTGCATTTCCCATTGCCGAAGTGCTTCAGGTCAGCCCGGCAGCCGGTACGCGCCAGGGATCCTTTGAGCCCAGGGTTAATGCGGTGCTCAAATGGCTGGGCCTGGGTGGGGTGCTTCTGGGCCTGCTGGCGTTTTGGTTTGCGCTGCAGCCCCTGTACGGTACCGTGCCATGGTTTGGGTATGCCGCAGCCTTGTTCTCGGTGCTGGCTGCTGCCTTGATGATTCCCTACGTCCTGCATTATGTCTTCAAGTGGCTAAGCCATCACTCGCGTCTGGTGTTTGGCGTGGAAGGCAAGCTGGCCGTGGCCCTGCTTCAGGGCGCCCTTGGGCGAACCAGTATGGCGGTGGCCAGTTTAATGGTGGCCATTGCCATGACCATTTCCCTGTCGGTAATGATTGGCAGCTTTCGTCAAACCGTGGTGGACTGGGTTAACCAGTCCATTCAGGCCGATCTCTTTATACAACCGGCTACGCGGTTTCGCTCCCACCAGTCGGGGGCTTTCTCCAGCCAGGTGGTGGACCTGATTAAGGCCACGGATGGAGTAGCCGATGTCGATCGCTTTTTTCAGGACAAGATTGAATACAACAACCGGCCCGCTTTTTTAGGGATTAGCGACATGGATGTTTTTTCTCGTCGCGGCCGGCTGACAATGGTTGATGAGGCGGCTTTTGACGATGTAATGGCCATGCTCAAAGCCAAGCCGTCGTGCCTGGTAACCGAAAGCTTTGCCTACAAACATCGGTTGCATGCCGGCGACACGGTTCGGCTGCAGTTTGCCGAGGGACCGTTGTCGTTGCCGGTGGCCGGTGTTTATCGCGATTACACCTCCGAGCATGGGTTTGTTATTGTGCCAAGGCGATGGGTGGCAGCCCGCTACCCGGCCATGGCCAACCGTGTAACCAGTCTGGCGGTTTTTGCCCAGCCGGGCTTGAACAGCCAGCAGTTACGAGATCGCATCGAAGCCAACCTGTCGGGCCGAAAGGCCATGTTGTCTATCCAAACCAACCAGGCTTTGCGGCAGGAGGTGCTCACGATTTTTGATAACACCTTTGCCATTACCTATGCCCTGCATCTTATTTCCATTGCCATTGCCCTGCTGGCCGTGGCCAATACACTGGTGGCCCTTGTGCTCGATGCCCGGCGACAGTTGGGCCTGATTCATATTTTGGGGGCCAACCGTCGGCAGTTAATCAAAATGGTGTTTGTCCAGGGGGGCTGGCTGGGGTTGCTGGGGTGTGCAACCGGCTTGGCGGTGGGGTTTGTTTTGAGCGCCCTGTTGATTTTTGTTATTAACAAGCAGTCGTTTGGCTGGACCATTCATTACCGGATTCCGTGGCTCTTTTTGATCGAGACCTGTGGGCTGGTCATGGCCGCTTCGGTTATTGCCGCCCTTCTGCCAGCCCGGCTTGCCGTTAAAACCTATGCGCCGGAGTTGGTTCGTCATGAATAGCCCGCTTAGGTCGATTTGTCTGTTGCTGATGGGGTTGGCCCTGTTCTTTGTTTGTTCGTCCGCATCCAGATCGACGGCCCCTAAAACGTACCAACAGGCTTTGCCGGGCTATCGCTATCACTTTCCCATGGATCATTGGGCCCATAAGGGGTTTAAGACCGAGTGGTGGTATTATACCGGCCATTTGTTCGACGAGAAGCAGAGCCGTCGGTTCGGATACGAGCTGACGTTTTTCCGAATCGGGACGGGGCTGCCGGGGTTACCCGATAATGACTGGGCATTGGATGACATTTATATGGTGCATTTTGCCGTTTCCGACGTGACGGGTAAACGGTTTTACCATACCCAGCGGCTGGGCCGATCGGGGAGCGACCTCAGTGGGGCTTCGGCTACCCAGTACCATGTGTGGGTCAAGGACTGGTTTGCCAAGGCGTTGGAAACCGATGATGAAACCACTCAGTGGGTGCGGCTCAAAGCGGGTAGCGATACCGATACCGATGCCATGGCTATCGACCTGACGGTTAACCCTGCCAAGCCGCCGGTCGTGCATGGGGTTGACGGGGTGAGCCAAAAAGCCGATTGCCGAGGATGTGCCTCCCACTACTACTCTTATTCCCGACTTGAAACGACCGGTACGTTGCGTTTGAACGGGCAGACCTATTCGGTCGAAGGCTTGTCGTGGATGGATCATGAGTTTGGCAGCAACCAGCTTACGCCCCAGCAAAGCGGTTGGGACTGGTTTAGTATCCAGCTTGATGACGGCAGCGAATTGATGTTGTATGTTTTGCGGCGCCAGGATGGCCAGTGGGATGACAATGCCAGCGGGACCTATATCAAGCCCATGTCGTTGGCCATCAAGCCGAAGTCATCAGCAACGGCGGCGTCGATGCCAATGCCCTCGGTTCATTTAAGCCGGGCTGAGTTTTCCATTACGAAGGCTTCGAGCTGGACGAGCCCGTCCACGAAAGGAACGTATCCGATGGACTGGCGCATCCAGGTTCCTTCTCAAGGTTTGGATTTGAGGGTTCGTCCGTTTTTCAAAAACCAGGAATTAGAAATACCCGGTATTGGTCAGTACCAGGGGCTCGCTTATTGGGAAGGAGCCTGCCAAGTGTCGGGCACCCATAATCGCAAGCCCGTGTCGGGTCAGGCTTACGTGGAAATGACCGGTTACGCCCAGCCCTTTACCCATCGGCTGTAACATAACCAACCATGGGCGTATGGGTATATGGATGTATGGGTGTGTGAACTTTTTGCCAGGTTTGACGTCAGTAGGGCCTATGCGCACCGTGGGCTGTACAGGCCTCTTTTCCCCTTAGGTGGTTTGATGCGGCCCCAGGATGGCGTATGATTTTTAAACACCCGGCAGACGGTTGGTCGTTCGGGAAACAGAAAGGAGATGGTTACGATGTGGTTTCGTTGTTTTAAACGGGTCTCGCCCCTGATGCTATCGGCACTGGTCGCACTGACCTTAGTGGGACCGGCCCGCTGGGTACCGGCTGCGGCGGCCAGCAGTGAACTGCCAGCTGCCAAGCTGATTACCACCCAGGGCAGTGGCGAAGTGCAGGTGCCCCCCGATTCGGTACGGCTTAATGTGGCGGTGCAGCACAGGGCTGCTACCCAGAAGGAAGCCCAGCGTCTTACCAACGCGGCCACCCAGCAGGTTATTTCGGCAGTTAAGGCTCTGGGTTACAAGAACATGACCCTGAGCACCCAGGCCATTCGCGTTTACCCCGAATACTCGCAGCGTCGGGGCGACGAGCTGAGCAAGGTGATTGGCTACCAGGCCTCCAATGATCTGGAGATTACCGTGTCCAACCTCGGTATGCAGCAGGTCAACGAAGCCGGCAGCAAGCTGGTGGACACCGCGTTGAACAACGGGGCCACCAATCTCAATAATTTCCAGGCCTTTGTTTACAACATGGATCCCTACAAGAAGGAGGCCCTAGCCGAGGCCATTCGTGATGCCCGGCAGAATGCCGACATCATGGCTGCCGCTGCCGGGGTGCGTGTGGTTGGGGTTCAGGCCATCAGTGGTTCCCCCTCTTTCTCCGCTCCGCCCGTGTTTTATGCCCGGGCCATGAAAGCCGACATGGTGTCGAGCGGCGAATCGGCGCCGGTTGAAACCAAGGCCAGCAAAATTACCAGCCAGGTTAGCGTGACGTTTATTTTTGAATAAATCTCGCGTCGCTGTTTTTACACAAGCCGGTCTACCCCCGAATTCAGGCACCCTGAATTCGGGGGGTGGATCTGGAGGCCTTATATCTGGAGGCCTTGGCCTTTGGCGTTCAAAGTTGTATAGTAGAGCCCATACCAAATGTCCTAAATCGCGTTGTCAGAGCGTACAAAATAAAGGGGGTTGTTGCACAGATGAACCAGACACGGCTGCACCTGATTGAAACCTTACCCAAGACCGAACTGCACCTGCATATCGAAGGGACCCTAATGCCCGAGATGATGTTTGCGTTGGCCCGGAAAAACGGGGTAGCACTGCCTTATGCCTCGGTAGCCGAGGTGGCTGCGGCCTACGCGTTTGACGATCTGCAGTCTTTCCTCAACCTGTATTACGAAGGCATGGCCGTGTTGCAGCATCGGCAAGATTTTTACGATTTGACCATGGCCTATCTGCAACGCATGGCCGACGAGGCCGTGGTGCATGTCGAGATTTTCTTTGATCCACAAGCCCATACCCGGCGCGGCGTTTCGTTTGAGACCGTCATTGGTGGTATTACCGATGCCTTGAAGGATGGCCAGGCTCGCCTGGGGATCAGCTACCGGTTGATTATGTGCTTCCTGCGCGATTTGGGCGAGGCCGAAGCCCTGGCCACCTGGCAGGCCGCCCAGCCATTTTTGGCACTTATCGATGGTGTGGGCCTCGACTCGGCCGAGGTGGGGCACCCGCCCGAAGCGTTTCAGGCGGTTTACCAAATGGCTCTGGATGCCGGCCTGAAGACGGTTGCCCATGCTGGCGAGGAGGGGCCGCCCGAATATATCTGGAATGCGTTGAACGATCTGAAGGTCAGCCGGATTGATCATGGCGTCCGGGCCCTCGAAGATCCCGAATTGGTCGCGCACTTGGTCCACACCCAGGTGCCCTTGACGGTGTGCCCACTAAGCAATATAAAACTGCGGGTCTTTGACGACATGGGACAACACAACCTCAAGTCGCTGCTCGAGGCTGGTGTGTGCGTGACGATCAACTCCGATGACCCGGCCTACTTTGGTGGATACCTGGTGGAAAATTTTGTCCAAACCGCCGACGCCCTTGGGTTGAGTGATGCCCAAGTGGTTCAGCTGGTCAAAAACGGGTTTGTGGCCAGCGACCTGCCGGACGCCGAAAAAGCGGGGTACCTGCAACGCATCGACGCCCTGGCGGCCCAGGTTGTTTAGGCTTCCATTTGCGAATCAATGCTCAGGATGCTGCCGCCCCCGGTTACCATCAAACTGATGGCTGCAGCCAGCAGGGTCAGGGGATATTCGAAGCCGCCGTCGGCGGCAAACAGGCCCCCTTTCAAGTGCACGGTTGCAATGGCCACCACCATGGTACCGGCCACCAGAAGGGCTCCAATTCGGGTAAACAAGCCCATCAATACCAGCAGGCCACCTAAAAATTCGCCTCCGCCGGCCATGGCTGCGGCAATATTGGCGGGCTCAATGCCCAAGGCGGCAAACTGGCTAACGGTCACAGCGTACCCTGCCTGGCCGGGGTGGAAACAACTCCACAATTTGTCACAGCCATGGGCGGTCATGATAATCCCTACCACGATCCGTAAAACCAGGGGCGATACATAGCTGAAGCGGCCCAGCAGGCCGTTAATCTGTTTAATCATGCGGGTCACCATCCTTTTGTTGTCATAGTGCCCCAGAGTAGCAAAGCACCAGGACACTGGTTTCACTATGGCCCATTATAAAGGATGGTGCGGTTTAGGGCATCTACCCCACCCCATGGCGCGGATGCTTAGGTAAAGTATTCGTCGGCCAGCAGTTTTAAATCATGCCAGGCCGTTTGGAGCTGCTCGGTGCATTTGGGCATCAAGGCGGCCACGTTGATCATGGCGTCCAGGGCGTCGGTTTTCAGGGCATCCGTTTGGGGGGATTCGGCAATCAGGGTATTGACGTCGAGGCGGCGGCGCATTTCATCCAGGGCGCTTTGGGTAATGGCTGCCAGCTTTAAGAGGCCCGTGCCGGTATGAACGTCATCGCAAAAGGGGATCTGGCCGGGCATGCCCACCCGCAGGCCGTAGGTGTTGGGTTGCTGGTAGGCAAAGGGGGTTTTTTCAGCCCGTTCCAGCTCAGGCCAGAGGTGGGCCAGTTCATCGAGGGCATCGAGCAGGCGCAGATCGTTTTGCAGGCGGTCCTGGTTGGGGGTGTCCGGCAGGGTTAAATAATATTGGGCCGACAACCGCCGGGCACGCCGGGCGCCACCATTAAGCAGGTGGTAGGCCAACGTATACAGGGGCAGTGGGTCGGGTTGGCCGGAGCGGGGATCCACCTGGCCGGCCAGGCCAAAGGCAGAGCGGCCCCGAAGTTCGCTGGCCATCGTGTGGTCCCAGGTTTGCTGGGCAACGGTGGTGGCTTCTTGGCGTAACGCCTCGCTCAGGGGTAGCTGTTTAAGCCGTGTCATCAGTGCTTGAGGGACGGTGTTGCTGTCGCGGTGGCGCAGAAAAGAGAGGCGCCGGTTCAGGCTGATGGCATACTGGGTCAGAACCTCCTCGGCCAGGTTGCGATCCGGGTATTGGGCCAGAAAGCCCTGGGCAGCCTCGGCATCGAGCAAGGTGTTTAACCGGCGTTTGGCCTCGTGGTTCAGGGCGGGGTTTCTGGCCCAAACGCTTTCTTCGAACATGGCGTTGTCTTTTGCCACGTCATGGAAGAACGGGGCCATGTGCTGCCGGAAAGCGCCTGACATCGGGGGCGTCCAGGTGGCTGCCACATACTGGTACTGGTTGGCCAGAAGATGGTAGCGGACAAGCTGCTCGACGGTGGTATGCATGTCCTGGCCGACCTGCTGGCTGGCCTGCTCAAGGGCACCCCAGAGTGGCTCGGGCATGGTGCGTTGGGCATTGTAAAGACCGGTGGCGCTGAGTTGAATGGCGGTGGGGCTCTTGCCGGTTCGCTGCAGGTATTGATCGGGCTGACGGAAGGGGTGGGCCATTAGCCATTGGCTAAGCGCTTCGATTTGGGGTCTGGGCAGATCGAAGGGGCCTTTGGACTGCTCGGGCGTATAGTAGTAGGGGCCTTGCATAACCAGGGGCGACGCTTCCCCGGCCTCGATGGCCTTGAGTACATGATGATCGCGGGCCTGCTTGTAGCCTTCCGGGTCGTGGGCCTGCCAGTGCATCATGCGCAGGTGGTCGACGGCCAGGATGGTGTTGAACAGCAAATGGGCGCGCAAGGCGTTGTGGGGTTTATCAAAGGTGTCGGTCATGTAAACAGCGGGGTTAACCACCACGGCGCCGCCTCGGGGCAGTTTGGGGCTGGCCACGTAATGACAGTCAAAACGGAGGTCTGGTATAAGTCCTAGAGTGCGGATCAGGTCGGCGTATTCGATCAATGGTGGCATCAGGGCCCGGTAGGGCTGCGGAACCAGGCTGTCGACGCCGGTAATTTCGCCGTAGAGTGCTTGGGCCTGTTTGAAGACCTTTGTATAGGGATCCTCCGGGGCCGATTCTTTGGCGGCTATCCCAAACCGGGCCTGGTCGGCCGACAGGGTGTTTAAATGCTGGGTCCCTTGGCTGCCGCCTAAACCCGCTTTGGGTCTACCCGGCCAAGCCAATTGGCTGGCCCGGCAACGGGGTGGATGCTCGGGGGTGAACGCTCGAATCACAGGAAAACAGGACGCCTTTAAATACTATAGGTGTAGCTAAAATACCCGAATCGGGGCCCGGCTTCAAGGCGATGGATACCTGGGGCGAGGGGAAATGTATACAAACCGCTCAAACAACAGGTTAGGGGTGGGCGTCAATCCACTCGTTGAGGGCTTTAAGCAGGTCGGGCCGGGTTTGGGCAACCAGCCAGGCCTTCTGGTGTGCCGACTCGGGTAGGCCCCTCGGCCCCAGGCATAAACCAGACAAGCTGTCGGCCTGCAGGGCGGCTTCCGTTCGGTCGGTGACGACCACCTGCCCCTCCCCGCGTTTAAGGGCTTCGAAGAGGTATTGGTTTTTGGCAATGATCTTGATTGTGGCCTGCCGATAGTGGCTGCGGACGTAGGCTTCATTGGTGCCGCCGGGGTTGGTCAGAATCACCACGTCGGCCCGATCCAGTTCGGCAGGGGTGTCGAGCCGATCAATTTGGCTGCACCGGGCCACGGGTACTTTGGTGTCGGTATCGAGCGGGTGGGTAAACAGCGCTTGTTGGGCCCGTGCCGGGGTCATGGCGATGCCGCCGATGGCCATATCAAAACGGCCCTGGGTCAAATCGGCCATCAAGGTGGGCCAGGTGGTGTCGATCAGGCGGGGGGTGTAGCCATGGGCTTTGGCAAAGGCAAACAGTCGTTCAATGTCCTTGCCCTCATAACACGGCAAGGTTTTGGTGCAGTCCCCCGACCCGTCATCGGTTTTCAGGCTGTAGGGGGCATAGTCACCGGGGGTACCCACGCGCAGCGTCTTGACGGCCTCGCTTCGGCAACCGCTCAGCAGCCAGGCCAGGCCATACAGGGCCAGCACCAAGGCGGCCCGAAGCAGGATGACTTTTAGGGAGGTGACGGCGGGGTCGCGCATCAAGGCAAGGCCTTTTTCTCATGGAAGGCTGATCGGGGGACGGGTTTTACCGGATCTTACCGGGTCTTGAGGGCCAGGCTCATGGCCAGCAAGGCGGTGTATGTGGGCAGTACAACCAGTTGCTCGTCTCCGTCCAACTGGTTCAGGCAACTGTGGAAGGCACCCATGATATCGTGCTCTACATGCAACCGGGTTTCGGGCACCCCGGCATAGGCCAGGCGCAGGGCCATGTCTTCGGCCCGTTTGCCCGATACGGTAATGGGTGTTGGATGGTTAACCAGGTACTCGAAGGGGGCATCCCACAGCCAACTGATATCACGGCCGTCGGCATAGTCATCGTTGATGACGATCAGCAGCCTCGCCTTGGGCAGGCCGGCGGCCACCTTTAAGACCTCCCAGGCCCCGATGGGGTTTTTGATCAACATCATCGTCACCGGCTTGCCATCAACCAACTGATGTTCGGCTCGGCCAAACAGCCCTCGGTAGCGGTCCAACCCCACATTCAGGGCCGCCGGCTGGATGCCGATGGTCAGCGCGGCACACAATGCCGCCAGCACATTGATGCTGTTGTACAGGCCAGGCATGTTGATGGGGAAGGTGGCTTCGTAAGGGGTGTGGTTAAGGTTGCAGTGGATTTTCAAAATGCTGTGGTCGGCCGCCATCACGATATGCCCCTGCACGTGGGGATCGGGTCGGGCAAAGTCGCAGGCCGTGCAGTGGTAGTGGCCCAGGTGTCCGTAGGTAAACAGGTCGTAGTGGAGGGGGGCCTGGCAGAGGGGGCAATCCGTCACTTCCCTCGGAAACGCTACAGGGGAGTCGAGCGGGGGCAGATCGGGGTAGTCGACCGATGAGACCCCATAGTAAATGACGGGGCGATGAAAGCCACTACCACCGGTAGTCTTAGCTGGTTGCTTCAGGTGCACGGCCATGGCACTCACCATCGGGTCGTCGGCATTAAGGATCATTCCCCCGCCGCTGTTGGCAATGCCCTGTTCAATCAGCTTGGCCGTCGTGTCCAGCTCGCCGTAGCGATCCAGTTGATCGCGAAACAGGTTGGTCACCAACGTCCAGTCTTGCCGGATTTCCAAGGCACACTGCGGCAGCGAGGCTTCGTCCACCTCAAAAATACCCACGTCGGCATTTAACTGGCCGGCCAGAGAGGTCGCTTCAATCAGGCTGGCGGTCAGCCCCGGTTTCATGTTGGCCCCCAGGGCATTGTGCACGGTGTTGAACCCGTCGGCCTTGCACAACGATGCCAGAACGCCTGCCGTGGTGCTTTTGCCGTTGGTGCCCGAAATGGCCAGGCGGGTTTTGTTGAGCTGGGCGGCCAGTTTTTTAAGCAGGTTGGGATCCAGCTTGAGCCCCACCTTGCCCGGCAACGAGGTACCCGACCCCTGACCGGTTACCCGGATCAGGTTGCCGAGGAGCTTTGCAGTATGAATGGCCACGGGGCGCTGGAACCAATCGGGAAGGATCATAAGGGCACGCAAGGGGAGGGGGTGGTTTAGGCTTGGGCCGCCGAGGCGGTTTTCATATCAAAGCGGATGCCGTTGGCTTTCATGCGATCGATGGCTTCCTGGATCCGATCGGCGGGCTGCGTCAGGGCAACCCGGAAGAAGCCGGCTCCCTGCGGGCCATAACCGGTACCGGGGGGCACGACAATATCGCATGCATTGAGCAGGTGCTCGGCAAAGGCCACGTCACTGTAGCCTTCGGGTACCGGTACCCACAGGTAGAACGTGGCTTCCGGGTTCGGGTAGTCCCAGCCCATGTCGTTGAGGCCGGCCACAAAAATGTCGCGGCGTTTGGCGTACTTTTCGTTGAGGCCTGCCGTCAGGGCTTCGCTGTTATCGAGCCCGGCAATGGCGGCTTCCTGCACGGCCTTGAACACGCCGCTGTCGCAGTTGTTCTTAATCGTGCCCAGTGCCTTGATGGCTTGCGGCTGCCCGACGGCAAACCCGATCCGCCAGCCGGTCATGTTGTACATTTTGCTGAGGCTGAACATCTCGATGCACACGTCCTTGGCCCCCGGCACCGACAGGAAGCTGGGTGCCTTGTACCCGTCAAAGGTCATTTCCGAGTAGGCGTTGTCATGACACAGCAGGATTTGGTGGGTTTTGCAGAAGGCCACGGCCTCGTGCATGAACGCTTCGGTGGTAATGGCTCCGGTGGGGTTGTTGGGGTAGTTGAGGAAAAGAATCTTGGCCTTGGCCAGAATGTCGGCCGGGATGGTGTCGAGTTCGGGCAGGAAGTGGTTGCTGGCTTTCAGGGGTACGGTATAGGGGGTACCGCCGGACAAGAGGGTAAAGTTGTTGTACACCGGGTAGCCGGGTGAAGGGGCCAGTATCACGTCGCCGGCATCCACGTAGGCCATAATCAGGTGGGCAATCCCTTCCTTAGCCCCAATCAGGGCGAGCGTCTCGGTGTCGGCATCCACTGTCACGCCAAAACGGGTATTCATCCAGCGAGCCACGGCTTGTCGAAACGGTTTGGTGCCCTGGTAGGGCGGGTAGTTGTGAGTGCTGGCATCCTGGGCGCTTTGCTTAAGCTGATCCACAATCAGTTGCGGGGTGGGCAGGTCGGGGTCGCCGACCCCCAGGCTAATGATGTCGCGGCCTTGGGCCTTGGCGGCTTCCACCTTTTTGTCGAGCTCGGCAAAAAGGTAGGGGGGAATCTGACTCAGTTTTTTGGACGGCTGCATGGGCATGACGGGCATGGGGTCCTTCTGTTTTTGGTGAAACCAGTTTGATTCGGGCAAACGCGCATGGGCCATCAACCGATCATCGTACTGGCCTATACTGTAGGCCTACAGTATAGGCCAAGCCCGGCCCAAACGAAACGTATCGAGGGGGTGGTGGTCAATGTGGGTGCGCGACCTTTTAAGGCTGTCGGGCAAAGCCTGTTGGGCCTTGCCCCGTTTTTTGGGTACACTTTTTAAAGTGGCCTGTCCAATGCCCCTGTATCTTAGCCCCAATACCTTAGCTTCAGTACCTGTATGGAGAACCGCCTGCGCCCATGGCCTCCCGTGTTCAGCTTAACGAAACCTGTACGCCTGCCGATTCGGCGGCGCTGTACCGTGTGTTTATCAACGGCGTCCAGCCTGCCCAGGTTTGCCTGATCGAGGAATGGCTGTGGACCCTGCCGTCGGTCGTCAGTGTGGAATGTCGTTACGACGGCATTGAGCATTTGCTGGGCATGGAAGTGATTGCTTCGGCACCCGATTTGGATGGGCAGTTGCAGGCCTGCCTGGCCCAGGCCGGGGTTGGGGCTGCCGACCTGGAAATACAGCCTCCCCAGCCTGTGGCCGATGCCGACTGGGCCGAGGCATGGAAAGCGTTTTGGCCGGTGACCCGGCTGTTGCCCAACCTGGTGATACAACCGTCCTGGGAACCCTACGAACCGGGGCCGGATGAAACGGTGTTGCACCTGGATCCGGGCATGGCCTTCGGAACGGGATCGCATGAAACCACCCGGCTGATGTTGCTGGCCCTCGACACGGGCTTGGCGCAAGCCCAGCCATGGTGCAGTCTGGATCAGGCCATTCTGGATCTGGGCACCGGCAGCGGGGTGCTGTCGGTATACCTGGGCCTAAAAGGGGCTTCGGGTATCACGGCAGTGGACATCTTGCCTGAAACGGTCGTGGTGACCCAGGACAACATGCGCCGTAATGCGTTGCCCGATACGGCTATCGATGTGTCGACCACCCCGCTGGCGCAACTGCCCACAGACACCTACGGTCTGGTGGTGGCCAACATCCTGGCCCATATCCTCGCGTCCCTGCTGCCCGACATCGGCCGCGTGTTGAAGCCGGGAGGAACGGTGCTTTTGGGGGGGATTACGGTGGATCGCTATGCCGAGTTCAAGGCCGTGCTCGACACGCTGCCGTTTACCCTGCGTCAGGTCTGGGTACAGGGGCAGTGGGTGGCCTTGCGCATGGAATGGACCGGTGGCAGTGGCATGGGGGCGGCGTCATGAAAGGGCCGCTGGTAGCTGGCCACGACACGCTGCCATGGTTTTATGTGGATGTTGAGGCCGTGCCGCTGTCCGGGTTGTTGACGTTGACCGATCCCGACTTGCTGCAGCACATGACGGTGATGCGCCTGGCACCGGGTGATGCGGTGGTACTTGTTTCCGAGGCACCCGACGGGCCACAACTGTGCCAGTGCCAGGTAAGGCAACTGGATCGTCGGCAGGCCACCGTGGAGGTAACGGCTGTGCTACCCGTGCCCGAGGCGTTGCCAATCAACCTGACGCTGGTCTGTGCCCTGATTAAGCAAAGCCACTGGGACTGGGTGCTTCAAAAACTCACGGAGCTGGGCGTGGCCAAAATCGTGCCGCTGCAGGCCCGGCGCAGTGTGGTGCAGGCGGGCCGGGACGCGGCCAAGAAACACCAGCGCTGGTGCAGTATTGTGCGCCATGCCGGGCAGCAGTCGCAGCAGGCCAGACGCCCCGAATTGTCGGACGTGTTGCCCGACGTGCAGACTTTTGTCGACTCCCTTGCTCAAGCCCAAACCTCGCCCTCAAACCAATGGGTGGCTGTGGCCCGCCGGCAGGGCACCGTGCAGATGGCGGCCGTGCCCCTGCACCAGGCGGTGGCCCAACTCCCGAAAGCGGCGGCACTGACCGTGGCCGTGGGCCCCGAAGGCGGGTGGACGGACGACGAAATTTCGGCCATGGTGGCGGGCGGGTTTTTGCCGGTGTGGTTTGGCCCGTCGGTGATGCGCAGTGAAACGGCTGCCGTGTACGTTGCCTCGGTAGTGCATTATGCAGCCAGCCAACAAGCGTTGGGGGGGCAAACAGGCCATGGTTGAGCCGGTTACCCATGCCATCATGCCCGATGCCACGGATCATCTGGTCGATGGTCTGTTGAAGCGTCTTGACTGCGAACCGGCCTACGTGGCCCTGCGGCAAACCAGCCAGGCGCAAGGGGTGTCGTGGCTAATGCTGGTGGGGGGCATGTTGCGCGACTGGGTGCTTCGCGAAACCGTGTCGGCGGATCTCGATGTGGTGGTGGACCCTGCCCATGCCAAGCCCCTGGCCAAGGCCTTGAGCAAGGTGTATGGCTGCAAGTGTATTGTGCTTGACGAGGCGTTGGGCATTTACCGGCTGGTGGTACCGCCGACGTTTTTCGAGACAAATGGCCTGCAGGGTCGGGTGGTGATGATTGACGTGGCCGCCCGGCTGGGCAATACCCTGGCTGACGATTTGGCCCGGCGCGACCTGACCGTCAACGCCATGGGGCTGACACTGGATGATGCGCACTGGCACGATCCCTATGACGGTTTGGGCGATGCGCAGCGTCGGCAGTTGCGTATGGTGTCGGCCGATAATTTCCGCGACGATCCCCTGCGCTACATTCGCCTGTTTCGCTTTGCCGCCACCCTGGGCGGCTTGGCCATGGAGGCTGGCACGCTGGTCGAGGTCCGGGCCGAAGGGCACCGGCTGTTGCACGTGGCGCCGGAGCGTATCCATTACGAGCTGTGTCGGCTGTTGGATGCCGAACAGTGTTTTGACGTGATTGGGCTGATGCAGCAGACCGGCTTGCTGGGCCATCTGTTTGTGGAGTGGCCTGCATTGCAGCAGGTGCCGGCTAATGGCTATCATCACCTGGCGCTGCCTGAGCATACCCTGGCGCTGCTCCAACAGCTTGAGCAGTTGTGGGCCGGTCTGCCGGCGTCGATGCGTGGGGCTCTGGCCGAACCCTACAACGCCACGATGTCGCGCCGGGCCGTGTGCCGATTGGGGTGTTTTTTCCATGATTTTGGCAAGCCGGCGACCATGGCACTGGATGACGAGACGGGGCGCTACCGTTTTTATGGCCACGAGAAAGTGGGAGCCGAGCTGGTGGCGGGTATTGCGTTGCGTTATCGCTGGAGCCAGCAGTTGACCCGCGACGTGTGTGCGTTGACCCGCTGGCATTTGTATCCGCACCAGGTGATGGGCCCCGAGGTATCGGACAAGGCCCGGCACAAGTTTTTTCGTCGCCTGACCCATGTCATGCCGGAACTGCTGGCCCTGGCCTTGTGCGATCGGCACAGTACACGCGGGACGTTGGTTAGCCAGGCGGATGTCGATCGGGACGAGGCCCAGTTGCTCGCATTGTGGGCTGCCTACGAGGTGTTTGCAAAAGCCGAGGCCGAACTGCCTCCCTTGCTGAGCGGGCGTGAGGTCATGGCACGATTGAACCTGCAGCCGGGGCCGGCTGTTGGGCGCGTTTTAGACCAACTGCGCGAGGCCCAGTTGGCGGGTGAGTTGGCAGACAAGGCGAGTGCCGAGGTCTGGCTTGATGCGCTGCAGGATCATGTTAATTAGGGGTGAGCCCTTCAATCGATCGGGGTCGCTAAAGGCACCTGGTGAAGGTTTTGGTGAAGGCTTTGCCTAGCGACGCGGGTGAACGGGCAGTATGACCGGCAATAGCGCGTGCTTGGGGGTGGGGCCTAGCAGCAGTTGAAACAACGAGGCAACCAGTGTGCAAAACATCAGGGGGTATGCTCCTCTCTTTAAAGTGATAAGGGGGCCGCAGGCTCGATAAGGGTCGATAGGGCCGAATCCAGGTGGCGTGGGTGCCAGACTGGCGATTGAACTGGACAAAACACGACGGGACAAACCATCAAAGGGTTGGGTGGTGGTGGCATGGCCGTGTTAAAACACGGGTTTGAAGACGGTGTGTTTGCGGACAGACAAAGGGGTTCAATACAACGGGGTTGTGGATGGTTTACCCGACGTTGTTGAACTTGGTGAAGTCGCCGCCGCCGCCTTGGTTGTTACCGCCGAAACCGGCCAACGCTGCAAAGCCAACCTGGTTGTCTTTGTTGCCAACAAAGCTTTTGGCACGCTGTGCTGACGCGCTGTTTAGGTTAAGGGTAAGAGGGTTTTTCTGACCAGCTTGATTAAAATCAACCATGATCACTTCTCCTGTGTTGTCTTAGGGTTTCCCAGCAAGGGTTACTCAAAGGGGGGGGGATAAACTACTACAAAGATAAAGTTACGATTCAACATATACTCATCAAGTACATAGGCATAAACGGGGTTTTTTGAGGGGATTTGATAGCTTGTAACAATTGATTAATGGAATGGCAACAAGCTTAATATTGCCTTTAGATTAGCGGGTTTCGGCCTTGACAAACCCAGGCAGATAGTATCTGCGTTTGCGCGGTTTTCTTCCCCTTTTGTTTAGAAATGCCCCCGTTGTTTGATTCCCCAACGACAACCCGTTCCCCGTTCCCCGGGCCCCTACAACTTTAAGAAACCCTTAATGCCGTTGAACATCGACTGCATCAGGGGGGCGTTGCTCAAGGGGTCCATGCCACCCGAAATCAGGTATTGCTGCATACGCATTTCCCAATAGGGGTATATGGCCTCTTTTTTCACTTGTAAAATGTCGCAAATAGCGTGCAGTTGCATCCAGTCCAGGGGCATTGGCAGCGAACCGCGCCACATGTCCACAATTTCAACCCGTTGGTTACGAGGAAATTTTTTAAGCAACTGGACATTGCTGAGTCCCAGCTCGGCCTGCTTGGCTTGAAGGAACTGGATACCGGGATCGAGTAGCCGGGGTTCGTCGGAATGCTTGTATTCAGGGAAACTTTGCGGGTCGATGCCCATTACCACCGCAATCCGCTCCAGGGTGGTGGTCCGGGTCGAGAAACTCACCTCGGCCCCAATCAGGCTGTACACGTACGACAGCGTCACACCAATCATTTCGGCAAAATCTTTTTTATGCAGATTCGTCGACTCCAGAAAATCGATGAGTCGTTGACTACTGTCTAGGTTCGTCAGGTTTGATGGTGTCATGGATCCTTCCGCGCCTCCCCCGTCCTGCTATCCGTTATTCGGGTGTGTGGTGGTACTGGCAGCACCGTCTAATTCACTGAATGGCATGAATTATACTAAAAACGCTGATAAAACTGACGCCAAATTTTAATAGAAACCGAAATTAGTCGGCTTCGAAGGGCTAAAGGCCTTCGGGGCGGGTGTTTTACTTTTTGATATGTTACGGTTCATTAATGCCCAAGGGGAGAGCCGTGCCGCCGTCAACGCATTTCACCCCCTTCTCTTTCGGCTAGCCGATGGGGGAGGGGTGCTGCTAAAGTAGGGGCTATGAACACCATCCAAGACCCCCATTCGCATAGCCCCGACACAGGGATCTGCTTGCCGTTTGACCTGAGCCAGCCGCTGTCGGTGCTGTGGTGCCCCCCGCTCAAGGCATCGGGTGTCGTTCAAATGGCCTTGGACGAGGCCTTGCTTGACTGGTTGAGGCTGGATGAAACCGCGCCAAAATCGGCTCTGGTCTGCCGGGTTTACGAGTGGTCGGAGCCGACGGTGTCCGTCGGTAAGCATCAGGCCCTGCGCAGTATTGCCCAGGCCCTCGAAGCGCTGAACCAGTCGGGGCAGCGTGCCTATGATTTGGTTCGGCGCCCCACCGGTGGTCGGGCCCTGCTGCATGATTGCCAGGCGGATGGCGAGTGCTCGTTTGCCGTGGTAACGAACCATCCCCAGCTCTGCTCGGCGTCGCTGGCCGACAGTTATTGCTGGATAACCACGGTGCTTAAGGTGGCCCTGGCCCAGTTGGGTCGTGGCGAGGAGATGTTTGCGCCGTCCTGTACCGCTTCAAGTCGGGCTTATGCCGCTGCGCCGTTATGCATGGACACCCAAACCCCATGGGACTTGATGACACCGGCCGGCCAAAAATTCCTGGGATCGGCCCAATGTCGCCGAAAAGGCGGGGTGCTGCAGCACGGGTCTATCAAGCAATCGGTGCTTGGCGCCGATCGGCTGGTGTCGGGTATGGATGCCTTGCATCAGGCCATGCTGTCGGTATTGGCCCGGCAGGCTGGTGGCAAGGTGGCGGTTGATGCGCTTGAGCTGCCTAAAATCCCCGCTTTATCGGCACGGGTCGAGGTGCTCGAAGCTGTCAGGCATCAAGAGGTTCAGCAGATGTGGGCAAGGCTTTCCACGACAGCCGGGTCCCACTTGGTGCCGGCCTCGTTGCGCAGCACGTCGTAGGCTTCTGCCGGGCTGAGGGGTTCGCTGCGATAGGGGCGGCTTTGGGTGAGGGCATGGAAGGCATCGGCCACGGCCACAATGCGCGCCCCTAGCGGGATGCTTCGGCCAGCCAGGCCATGGGTGTTACCCTGGCCGTCCCAGCGTTCCTTGTGATAATCGACGTAGGGAATGACCTCGGCCATGAAGTTCATTTTCATCAGCAGCCCCACGCCCACGTTGGGATGGTTGCGCAAGGCATCGCGCTCGTCTTCGGACAAGGTCCCCTTGCGGGTCAAGATATCCTTGGGGATATTGATTTTGCCCAGCGAGCTGACCAGGCCGGCATAGTAAACGAGGTCGACGGTTTTCTCGTTGAGGTTCATTACCTCGGCAATGCGGCGGGCAATCTCGGCCACGCCTTGCGAATGCCCTCTGGAGTATTGGGAGCGGGCATCGATGGCATAGGCCAGCGATTCGACAAAAAACTGCTGGAAGC
>JAGQHJ010000035.1 GCA_020431915.1 Cyanobacteria bacterium HKST-UBA04
GGGCCTGGCCAACGAAATCATCCAGCTGGCCTTCGGTATCCTGCTCGGAGCCATTGGCGTGGCCATTGCCATTGCCTTCGGCCTGGGTGGCCGCGAGGTGGCGCACCGCGAACTGGAAACGTGGGTACACGAACTCAAGCACCACGACCGCGAACCGGTCCACCACTAGTTCCTTTTTTCCCCGCCCTGAGAAAACCCGCCGGACACAACCCTGTGTCGGCGGGTTTTGGTTTTAAACACCAAACAACCGCTTCTTTAACAGAAGCGGTTGTCTTGGCAAGTGGTTGCGGGGGCAGGATTTGAACCTGCGACCTTTGGGTTATGAGCCCAACGAGCTACCAGACTGCTCCACCCCGCGATAAAAGGGGGTTTATGACGGGCAAGGGCGATATAAAACACATCACAAACGTGGATTTACTATAGCCTAGACCCAACAGGCCTGTCAAAAACACATGGTAGCCCCTATAAACAGGGGGTTTCCGGGGGCATTTCCCCCTTAATCACCATTAAGGCCCCTCACCATGCGGGTTTTAACGGTGTATTTAAATAATTGTAACGCTTTGCCAACCCGCGCTCCAGTTCCATTGCCGGCAGCCCGATACCCTGTCTATCACAGTCAAGCCTATTGTCACCGTGTGACTTGAGCATTCAGGTAAAAAAACCGTTTTTTCGTGGAGATTTGGCGCTTATGCCCACTGCTTTTCATGATGCCTTCAAAAAAGCCCTCCTACCAAGCCTTTCCTCCGAACAGAGCGATTCGCAGGCTCAGGTCCATGTCAGCCGAGGCGATACCCTGGTGGCCCAGTTCAAGGATTTGAAGCACGAGCTGAACACCTTGCCCATGGCCATTAACGAGTATACCCGTGCCCGGGAACTCGACAGCAACCCCGATATTCTGGCCAAGCTGGGACGGGCCCACCTGCTTAACGGCAACCTGGAGCAGGCCACCCTGCACCTGAAACGGGCCAAACAGCAATGGAACGAGCTGTCGCGCGAAGCCAAGATGCTTTGGTACGAAAACCAGGCCTTTATCGAGTTCCGCTCCGGGCGTTACAAGCCGGCCAAGGCGTACCTGATTGAAGCCATCAAGCTGGCCCCGCTGTGGCAACGCGCCTACCTGCATTTCTCGCTGGCTGGTGTGTACCTCGAAGCCTTGCAAAGCAAAGGCAGCATCAACGGCTGGTTCTTGCTGGTCAAGCACCTGATGCTGACCGTTTGGCTCTTCCCCTGCTCGAACATGGTCACGACCATGATCACGTCGCTGAAGGTGGTTGCTGCCACACGTCTGGCCGCCAACCAGCCCGAACCGGAAGCCGAGCAGACCCTCCAAAAAATATACACGGCCTACCCTGGTCACCCGGCTACCTACGGCGCCCTGAGCCGCTACTACGCCAAGCAGAACCTGTTTATCCAGGCAGAATTCTGGTTAAGCCGGTCTCGGCAACGGTTTCCGCTTCGCGACAACACGTTCCACGGCCTGCTTGAGCTGCACCAGTTAACCGGCAACCTGGTGGCCACCACCTTCCTGCTGCAAGACTGGTTGTCGCTGCGTCCCCGCCATGCCGACCTGCAATTGCTGCTGAGCCGGGCCTTGTCCGAAGACCCCGAGCAATACGACGACGCCATTACCATGGCCAAACAGGCCCTAACCAATACCAACGACCCGAATATCCTGGCCGACATCTACTTCCACCTGGCCAACCTTTATACCCTGACCAGCCAGATTGAGGCTGCCGCGATGGCCTACCAGGCCACCATCAACCTGGCCCCCGACAGCCTGGAAGCCTATGTGCACCTGGGCACCCTGTACTACGACATGGAGTCCTACGGGCTGGCCCGTCAGGTGTTCAAGCAGGCACTGGCCTATTCGCCCGACAATGCCCGAATTTACTGCAACCTGGGCTACCTGAGCTGGATGCAGGGCGACATTGAGGAAGCCAAGCAGCACTACAACCAAAGCATTGCCCTGGACCCCGGCTATGACATTGCCTTGAACAACCTGGGTGTGTTGTACCTGGACCACATTGGCGACATGGCCGAAGCCCTGCGCCTGTTCGAACAAACATTACTATTCAACCCCAATTACGCCCTGTGCCACTACAACAAGGGGCGCGCCCTGAGTTTTCTGGGCCAAACCCTGGAAGCCGCCGAATGCTTCTACAAGGCACAGGCCCTGAACGTCAACAGCCAAGAGCTGGACAATCAGGACATCGAAGATCGCCTCAAACAACTGTTTGAGAGCACCGAATAAACGCTAGACACCGTTTTGTGAGAGAGAGGCATCATAAAGTAAACAGGTCCTGGTCATCCAGGGCCTTTCTTTTTTGAGGCCTAGCCTACGGCTCGGCGGCCGGCCAGCGCCCGCGACAGCGTGAGGGTATCGGCGTAGTCCAGGTCGCCACCAACCGGCAGACCATAACCAATGCGGGTAACGTCAATACCCAGGGGTCTAATCAGACGGCTGATGTAAAGGCTCGTCGTGTCGCCCTCCACCGAGGGGGGCAGGGCCAAAATAACCTCACGCACGGTATTATCGGGCCTTTGAAGACGCCCCAACAGGGCCTGCAGGTTCAGCTGATCAATGCCAATACCGTCAATGGGCGAAATCAGGCCACCGAGTACATGATACCCGCTGCGCACATCGCCGGTTCGCTCCAGGGCGTATAAATCCTGTACATGGGCCACCACGCACAGCGCGGTCGGGTCCCGATCCGTATCGGTACAAATTTCGCACAACGCCTCGACGGTCACGTTGTAGCATTGCTGGCAGGCCTTTACCTGGGCCTTGGCATCCACCAAGGCACTGCTAAGTAGCTGCACATCCGTCTGGTCCTGCTTAAGCACATGAAACGCCAAGCGTTGGGCCGACTTGGGGCCAATGCCGGGTAGCTTCTGAAAGGCCTCGATCAAGCGGGCCAACGGTAAGGTATACATAGGGGGGCGGTTCGGTACTTATCCTTTGTCGGGGAATTTGAAAGATTAGAACGGCAAGCCGGGGATGTTCAGGCCTTGGGTAACACCAGCCATTTTTTGCTGGGCCAGTTGGTTGGCCTTGGTGTGGGCGTCGCGAATGGCCATCAGCACCAGATCTTCCAGCGCTTCGACATCCTGGGCGGCATCCGGCTGGATTTTAACCCCTTTCACTTCGCCACGGCCATCACAGGTAACGGTTACGGCGCCACCGCCCGCACTACCCGTCACCTCTTCAGTACCCAATTGTTCCTGAACCGAATTCAGTTGCTCTTGCATTTGCTGAGCCTGCTTGAGCATTTTCTGCATATCAAAACCCATTACGACGCGGTCTCCATGGTCTTGTTGGCTGGCCAGAGCCAGTATAACGTTTTCCCATTATACGGTTTGCCTGCCTCAGGCACAATGGCCCCCAAATACACCGAGGCCAGCGGACAGGCAGCAGAAAGCCACGTTGACGGCAACCTAGAAGGTCAGATGGCCGTCGGCATGGTGAAACTGCTTGACATAGTCGGCAATCGTGCGAACCTGAAGGGCGTCCTGCTGGATGACACCAACCAGCGTATCGGGGCCGGCAGGGGCGTAGGTGGCCAGCATGGCCAGGCTGTCCACGGAAGGAATATCGGGGTAATTGCCGTAAAAACAAATCATGCGGACTTGGTTGGGCTGGTAGGGATCGGGGCCACTTCGGTCAAAACCCAACCGGTTCAACGAGAAACGACTGCCCAACTGGTATTGAAAAAGCTGACGGGTCAACCACTGGTTGCCATAGGGCTGAATGGCCGGTCGGTTATGGTTAAACTGCACCCCATCGGCAATGGCCCGTAGTTCGGGGCGAAATGCAATGCGCCGCTTGAAATCCAACCGGCTTCGGGTGATGGCCTGGCCATTGGAAAACAAAACCGAGACCGCATAGTTGCGTTCGTTGAACTTGACCGCCTGGTTCTCATGGAAACAAGCCTTGGCCCGTTCGACGATATGGTTAATTACCTCGCGGCGAACCGGACCATGGCGGGCCATGGACTGACGAGCCGAATCGGAAAAATTAATGGGCAGTTGCGCCACGGGATGGTAACTGACGGATGGACCACGGGTATCGAGCAGGGGCAGGATGTCACGGATTCGGCGAACCTCCAGCGTCCACGGCTGCGAAGGGTTGTTGCCCTTGACCAGTGACACGATATGGGCATCCGGCTCGACATAGTCGGGGTTGCTGAACCACTTCAGGCACTCAAAGCACAGGGCGTCAAAGTGTGTCCCTACAGGCCGAGCATTGCTAATAACCAGGGTTTTGGCCTTCAGGTTCTGACGAACCTGTGGCAGGGCATCCTCGGCTTCCAGCAGGTGGGTGGGTAATTGCTCCAACCCCTTGTTCATGGCCCGAATTAGGGCCGTACGCTCGGCACAGGTCACATTGTACGGGTTGGGTTCCAAATTGGTGGCCACCGCCTGTACCCCATTGTTCAAGGTCACCACGGCCCCCAAAAACTCCCACGCGCCATATAAATCACCGTTATGGCCATTACCAGACGGGGCTTGAAGCTGCCTCAAGGAGTGGTTCAACGCATTGGGCTCTCCAGAAACCGACTTGTCACGGGCATCCAAGGGATACGCCCCATTCAACGCCGGGCTACCCAGAGGCCGGGCTGCCATATGACCCAAAGCCCATAGCTGGTGGCGACGGGCCATCTGATGGGCCTGAAACACCTGGGCCAGGTACGCCTTGATTTGTGCCTGGCTCAGCTTCAAGCCGGCCGGACAAACCACCCGGATTTGGGACAGCGGGATATCGGCCGGTGATTGAGGGGCCGTCTGGTCAACGGATTGCTGGCCAAAGTGGGCGGTCTGATGCCCCGAAACCCACGGTTGAGACAACCGCACCGGATTCACACTGGAAATAGCGGGCATGGCGTGCACTAAAAAACCTCTTAATTAAGCCCTGCGTGCCAAAGCACGTCACACAACAGCCTGGTGTTTGACGAGTGTAATCCAAGCCCGTGGCCAAATAAAACCCTCGGCTGTTTGCCAGGTAACGACCCCTTAACGATACAGTCGGGCAAACCCAGCCCTGTTGCCCATTGCCTACTCATCGGCTTTTGGCAAGAAAGGGGTTATCGCCAGGCCTGCCCAAACCGGGGTGGTTACCGGCAAAGCGATTGCCGGAAAAATGGGCCCTGGCGTTTGGGTTGTAGATATTCACCGGCCGTTCAAACCCCAGGCGATCGGAAACCTGGCCCACGGTTTTACTTCTTTCCCAAAACCGGGGCTTGTTTTTTCCTGGAAACAGGCTAAACGGGTTCAGCCCCAGCTTGGTCCAGGTATTGGTATCGCGCGGGTGCTTGGTAATGTTGTGGATCATGTACATCGACGACCCGGCGTAGGCCAACATACCGGCCGTAGCCGAAATAGCATACCCCAAGATCCTACCCAGCCCACGGGCAGGGAAGAGCTTGCGCATGGGCAGGAAGACGGCAAAACAAGGAATGGCCCCCAGGTAAAGCGGCAGTTGCATCTCGCGCGTGTCGCCCCGCAGCTTGGTAATTTTTCGCTGATACGGCAAGATAAACTGGTTGTCCAGAAAGCCGCCAACCAAACTGTACATGATGAAGGCCGAGACAATCGTAAATGCGGTTCGCAATATTTCGGAAGTCGCGTGGATTTGCCGAATCCGGCGACCCAGAACCAGTGCTTCGAGCATGTCGGCAAACAACCGGGTTTCCACAGAATTTTTGCCATGGCGGCTTTCAATCAGGGGCTTCATTACCCGGTGGTAAAACCCAATGAGGAAGCGGTTCAGGTCCTTCTGGGGCTTGAACTGGAAGCTTCGGTACTTGTGACCCAGGGCCTGCTCGACGTCAACCATCCAGTCGCCATCCCCCTTGATTTCGCGGAGGAATTCGACTTCTTCAAGCCGGCTCAGGTAACGCAGGTAGTCATTGTTGTGGCCCTTGAAGTCGCGATCCAGGTTCTTGATGACCCGCATCATCTTCTTCAGCGGGCTGCTTTCCAGGGCCTTAACGGCCTTGTCGTATTCCTTCTGGGTATACGGCTTAGGCCGCAGGGGCAGCCGATCGAACAACCAGTTTGGCGTATGCCGGTGGATAAACCGAAGCGGGGTATTCACCCGCTCATTGGCCGGGATGATGGGGTGACGCTTTAATTCCTGCATGCCCACAAAGCTGATGTCGTTACTTTTCACATCAAACAAGTTGGTTAGCTGTTCAACCGTATTCAGATATTTCTTGACCGAATGGGCCTGCTGGGCCGTCAGCCCCCGGTTTGTTCGGTGCAGGGTCTCGACATAGGATCGCGGGTTAAAGATTCGGTGCAGATAATGCGTCAGCAGCTTGATGCGATCCCGGGCCTGCTGCAGGGTTGCTGTTTTTGAGCCCGCCCGTTTCATGGCTTTTAGCTCGGTTGCCGCTGCCGCTTCCAGATCCGACGCTTCGGAAATCCGGTGGATAAAGTGGAAGCTTCTTGGTTCGACCATGTACCCCAGCATCCGCTTGAGCAAAAAGCTGGGTATGGTTTTAAACGTGGCCGACTCGGCTGCTTGTGCCGATACCCCCAATGGCAGGTGCATTTCCTTGAGCGGCCCCTTGTAAAACTTGTTGAGCTTACCCAAATGCAGGTACTTGTTAAGCAGGGGTTCATTATAAACATTGTCAACCAGGTGCACGGCAAAGTTTTGGTTGAAGGACATAAACGTGGTCAAGAACCAGCCTCGGTACAGGTAATCCAACTTGGTTCTGTCCGGAACGGACTTGGGCAACCCTACCGACTCGCCGGAACTCTTCATGAAGTTCTGTACGTAAAAGCCAATCTGGTGGTTCTGGGCATCGATAAACGCACTGCCTTCAACCGAACCAATAAGCGGTAGCATTCGAAACACGCTGGCAACGGGGGCATACGGGCTAATCATCGCAACGACCCTCCCCATGCACTTGGCACCTGCTGCTCATAAACAGAGCGTCGCATGGCAGGTTGCCCTGCCATGCGACGATGTTCCAACCCATCCCCCCCTTGCTGTAGCGGGGGGAGGGATGATGAGAAAGTTGAACGATTAAGTGGCCCCCATGCGGTGGGTAGCGGGCCAAATGGGGCACCCGTAACCGGTAGCGGCATGGGCTGACGCATCGGCATCATCGGATACACAGCCGACGGGTATGGCGGTTTACCAACGGCTTGTGGCCATGCAACCGGCCGAGGCACAACGACCGGTTGCACCTGTTTTGAGGGTTGGGTCGCCGGAGAAACGTTTTCCGGTTTCGTCTTGCCCCGCTTCTGAGGCAACGGGTAGCCAGACGAGGAAATACCACTCGTTCGTTTATGCCCAAACCAGCCGCTGGATTCCAGGTAGCGATCGTACGGGGCAAAGTACTTGAAGACGATAATCAGGACCGCGATACCGGTAAACAAACCAAAGGCCAACATGTACAACATGCTGGAAAGATAGTTGAGCACCATAATACGCGACAAAACGTCGCTGGTATGTGTCATCCGTTTGGCAAGCTCTTTGGCCACGCGTGTGGTTTTAGGCAGCTTGGACAAAAGTTGCCTGCTTTTTTCAATATCAAGCTCCAGCAGCTTCTTAGCATTCAAGTCCAGGCGGGTCCAGTAGGCATGGGTTTTAATGGCTTTGTCCAGATTGGCCGTCTGCAGGTTGGGCGTCTCAAACAGTTCGGACAGATTCGCCCCACACTGCTTAATCACCTTCAGGTAGTTTGCATCAGGCCGAAGCTTATTTATAAAATAGCGACCCAACTCCTTGGGTCGCGAGAAAACACATGACAGTTTTTTTCGTAACGGCATTCGGGCAAAGCCCGGATCCAGTTTTTTCTTGGGCACCATCACCATGTTTAGAATCTGCGTCAGCCCATGGACCGGGTTTCGAACCAGGTATTCCTTCAGTACAAACCCGCTGGCTTTTCCCAAAACACCCCTACTGGCCGTTTCAATGGGTTTTTGCATGTAGGCCACCGCAAAAACCCATTGCACCAATTCCATAATGCCTGTCTTTAGGAAGCTGATGTTCTCGAAAATATTGGAATGGCCAAACCGAATCGACTTAATGGTGTTGTCTTTCATCCGCCGAAACAGCCCTTTGGAAAAATCCAACAGCTTGTTGTCAAACCAGTGGTTTAACCGAGACCACGCACCTGTTAGGTTTTTAAACGCACTCGTTTGGCGCCTTAGTCCGAAGGACACCACCGGGCGTTGTAGCCGCTTTACCGGGCGTTTGCCAAACACCAGCCCGGCACGGCGAGGTGAAGGCACTCGCCCGGTGGGTGGGGTTTGATTTTTTGGGGGCCCTGATACAGCAAACATCGGGTCACACACCATTTGTGAGGTAACACTCTATGGCCAACCCTGCCTGCGCGTACACCCGAGAAATTTCTATACGAAAGGGCTGCGGCTGGTGCAAAGAGGCCTATGGTGATTATTTAAGTGGGTTGGAACACACCCTAATCAAGGGGAAATCGTTATCGGTTGAACCCGACATCCAGTCCGTAAGGGCTATACTCATTAACTGGGGACAGCCATCTCGTGCAGGTGTTCTCATCATTCACCAGACAAAGACAACTGGGGCCCACCCCTAACGGTGTATCGGGTTTCCCCAATAAAAACCAAACACCCTAAAAAATGCGTCATGCATCATTAGGCCGGGTTTATCGGGTGTTAGAGCCTATCATCGCCTGTTCTACCCACTGCTGCCAAGATTTTGACGACGCTAGTAGCAACAAAATTTAATGCCTTCTATCTTTTGGACATCCCAACGCACATACAATCAGGCCCCTTGAAGCGCTTTTGGGTGCTACTCCTCAATAACCGGGCCAATACGGCCTTCGTCCAGGTTAACCGAGTAGGCTCGGCGTGGGGGCGGGCAAATAAGTTCCAGGCCCAGCTCACCAGCCACATGGGCCAGGAGGGTCGACACCTTATTGAACAAGGCCATGGTACTGAACGGCTTAATGAGGTAGTCGTTGGCCCCGGCTTCCATGGCCTTGTTGGCCTGCCGGGCCTCGCCTTCGCTGGTTACCATTAAAATAGGTGTGGCAATCCCCAGGCAACGAATCTCGGCCACCGCCTCCACCCCTTTCATTTCGGGCATGTTCCAATCCATTAAAATCAGGTCCAAATCGCCTGCCCGGGCCAGCCATACGGCTTTTTTACCATCATCGGCCTGAATAATCGACTCAGGGCCAATGCCGATATGGCCCAGCTCGCGGATCAATATTTTTCGCATGACGGCCGAATCATCGACCACAAGGCATTTCATAAGCATCTCCCCTTTTACTTGGGCTTATAGGCCATTTGCACAATAAACTCCTGGCCTTCCAACTCGAACACCATCACCAAATAAGGACTGTCTTTGGGCCGGCTGATAATCTCATGGTTGTTGCCAACAATCAAGGACGGCAAGGACAAATTGTAACTGGCATCCGTCAACCGGGCCAGTTCAATCTTGGTGCTGCCGGCAATCATATTCACCAGTTCGCCAACCCCGTCTTTGCGATCGTAGGAATCGACGCTGCGGGGATCAACGCGCAGCAGACGGCCCACCAGCAGGTTGGCCGCTTTCAGTGACAAACTAATGGCCACCACACCTTCGCCAGTATCACCGGCAATGCCAATCAGGGCGGAAATATCGCCGCAGGGACTGTAATCCTTCTGAGCCACCAGCCGTTTGAAGAGGACCTCGACATCCCCCATCACCCGGCAAACCTTCAGGGTCGCCATCACCACGGCATTAACCATGGCTGCATCAATAGCCGATCTCGTCTGGTTTTGGAAATTCAGGTTGAGTTTGTCCGTGGATGACATCGATAATACCCCAATGGGGATTGCCCGAAACGACCGTTAAAACCAGTGTCCCGATGCACAGAAGCACGAATGGACGCTGATGTCGGGATTGTAAGAAGTAGGCGTAGATAACGTAAAAAACAAAGAAGATAGGTGACGATAACGTCGTACGAAGCGGGAAAGAGGAAATAAACCGTCTCTGAGGCTGTCGTGGGGCCTATAAAAACCTAAAGTAACCATTACTGATGGGGCGGCATCACAGCCACACTTGTCCCGTTGCCACCATCATACACGCCATCAGCCCAATGGGCGTCACCTATTTGCAGGACATTTTTATTGTTTTGGACAAACCCGCTCCTACAGGCCCATAAAGTCGGGGCCCGAGCCCTGATACGTGGGCTTGACGCGGATATTTTCCTGAGGGCACACGATTTCGCAGGTCCGGCAATGGATGCAGTTCTCCAGCGACATCCCATGCAAATGCCTGCCTTCCATTTCGTCGATACGATGCACCTCGGCCGTACAGTCGCTGACACACGGTGTGGTCTTGCCATGGATGCTGTAACTGTCAATGCAGCGTACGCAGACGTCGGCATCAAATTCGTCAATGTGGTCATTGCCTTCATGGTACTTGGTACCGGCATAAAACACGGCATCTTCACGCGAGTACAGGGTGTCCTTGCTCGCATGGTCGTTCTTTTTATATTTGGCCAGCTCTGGCAGTACGTAATCGGGCTCGTACTCGGCATAGTTTTTCTTGTAGTGAATAAACCCGGCATCGCGCCAGCCATCGAGGAACAGTTTGGCCTTTAAGCCATCCCAGGGAGCCCCAATCGGATTCATCAGGCCCAAGCCAATGGCAGCAGCAAAGGGATGGCCATCATTATCGATACCCCGAGCCAGCTTGGGCACGTATTCCTTGAGCAGTTTCGGGTTGTTTTGGAAGGTGTAGCGGAAGTAGCGGCTGCCATGCAAGTCGCTCATCACAAAGGTATGGCCCAGGTTGTGCTGGTACTCAATCAGGGTTGCCTCGTCATACTGGCGGGTTTGAAGGGCCTTGTGCAGCACGCCGGCCGCTTGCCAACCACATTCCATGGCGTGGTCCACACCGGCCAGCTTAATAACGTTGAGTGTGCCCAAGGCATCGCCCAACAGCATGGCCCCGTCCACGGCAAACTTGTCCGGCAGCGAGAAATACCCGCCTTCCGGCAACAGGGCTGCCCCGTATTTAAGCAAGGTGCCGTCTTTTAGCAAATCTTGAAGCCAGGGATGCGTTTTATAATCCTGCAACAGTTGCTGCGGATTCAGGTTCGGGTTTTCGCTGTCCAGGCTGACCACCAACCCCACCGTCAGGCGGTTGTTCTGCATGCCATAAAGAAAGCCGCCCCCAAACGTGCCGTCAAGCAGCGGAAACCCAAGGGTATGCCACACCTTGCCCGCCAAGTCCTGCTTGATGGACCAGACTTCCTTGACCCCGACCGACCAGAGCTGGGGGTTTTTGCGCAGGTTGAACTTCTTAACCAAGTCCTGGGAAATAAACCCCTTGTCGCCAAATACGGTTACATGGGCATAAATGTTGTCTTCCACGTCAATACCGGTACGGCTGACGCGCACCCCTACCACCTTGTCGGTGTTGTCGTAGAGGATCTCGTGGGCTGCAAACCCGTTAAAAAAGTCGACGGTTACCTTGGGGGCATCCTGAAGCTTGGCCTTGAGCTTGTCCACCATCCAGGCCACCACCTGGCTGAGGGTAATAATCAGGTAGCCTTTTTTGTCCAAGCCGGCCGGCAACAGCATGTTGGGCGCATCCCATTTGCGCTCGGCGCCCATTACCGTGAAATGGCTCTCGTCGCAGACGCCTTCAACCGGAAAGTCCGTCTCGCGCCAGTCGGGAAACAGCTTGTCGATTACATGCGTGGGGGTAACGGCACCGCTTAAAATCTGGCCGCCAAACTCGCGAGCCTTCTCAAGAATGGCCATCGAAAAGGAGATGCCGCTGTGCGAAGCCAGGTCAACCAGCCGGTGGGCCAGGGCCAAATTGGAGGTACTGGCACCAACCAACACCACATCATACTGAATTTTGTTCTCATCAAACGCCAACGGAGCTTACCTCTTTAGAACCTTTGGAAGACTTAATCTGCTTGATCATTTCCGGCACCACCTGGTACAGGTCACCAACAATCCCGTGGTCGGCAAACTTAAAAATGGGGGCATCGGGATCCTTATTAATGGCAATAATCAGACCGCTGTTTTGCATGCCCACCCGGTGCTGGATGGCACCGGAAATACCGCAGGCAATGTAGATCTTGGGTCGAACGGTTTTACCCGTTTGCCCGACCTGGTGCACATAGGGAATCCAGCCCAGATCGACCGCCTTGCGCGAGGCACCCACCGTACCGTTTTCAAAACAGTCGGCCAGCTCCTTCATCAGGGCAAACCCATCGGCATTGGCCAGGCCGTAACCACCGGCCACAATGACGTCGGCATTGTCAAAATCAACCCCTGCCGTGGCTTCGCGAACCGTCTCGGCAATCGTCAAACGAAAATCGGCCGGCTGCAGGTGAACCGGCATGTCAACCACCTCACCGGTGCGCGACGGATCGGGGTCAAGCGGAATCATCACGCCAGGCCGGGTCGTGGCCATCTGCGGATTTTTCCAGGGGCCCAAAATCCGTGCCTTTAGACTTTCGCCAAAGCTGGGGCGAATGGCATAGAGACAGTTTTCGTATAAACCAATTTTGCTGGCATCCGATCCGCCCTTGTGATCGTAAGGACCGATATCCAGCTCGGTGGTGTCGGCGGTTAAGCCTGTCTGAAAGTGGGCGGCAATACGGGGCGCCAAATCACGACCTGTCGTCGTGGAACCCAGCAGCATGGAATGGGGGGGAATGGCTTGCTGCCCCATAAAATCGCAAAGAACCCGGCGGAAAGGCAGGGTTCGGTACTCGGCCAAGTCGGGATGGTCCGCCTTGTACACCTTGTCGGCGCCATGGTGAATCAGTTGCCGGGGAATCTCGCCCAGGTTGTGTCCTAAAACCACAGCAGCCAACGGACGGTCCAGCTTGTCAGCCAACTGTCGGCCCGCACCCAGCAACTCCAGCCCAACGGTTTGCACCTTGCCTTCCTGCAATTCGCAGAAGACCCACACCTCGCCCAAAGGGTCGTTGGCATTCAGGGCAACCGGCTTGTTCGGTTCCGCTTCTTGTGGGGGGGTGGTTTGATCGGTATCAGTCATTGCTGGGGCCGTAATCCTGTCTGATTCATTTTCTTTTCTGTTAAGACGCAAACTCAAGCAGGTTGGTTTGCAAAGTCACTTCCCGAACCAGTGCCTCGACAGCCTGGCCCTGATGCATCGCGCAGTTGCCACCAATCGAACCCACCTTGTCGGTCTTGGCGACAATGGTCGGCGAGCCTTTCAAGCCGGTCAAATCGGGGTCAGCACCCACCACGTCTAAATCAACCGTGGTAATGTACTGGCTGCGCAGGGCTTCGTTACGCATCAGCTCCTGAACCATTCGGGCACCGCGCAGGCTTTTAAACTCGAGGGGATGATAGGAGTTGGCCACCGTCACCATGACGGGCAACTCGCTAACCACGCGCTGCCAACCGCCTTCCACGACACGACGGGCATGGAGCTTGTCGCCCACCACTTCAAAGTCCTCGCAGTAGGTCACCTGGGGCAGGTTCAGCCGCTCGGCCAGCTGGGGTCCCACCTGGGCGGTGTCGCCGTCGGTGGTTTGCAAGCCGCAAAAAATCATCTGGAAGCCGTTCAGGTGTTCGATGGTTTTCCACAGGGCAAACGCCGTGGCCAACGTATCGGAAGCAGCCAGCCGACGATCGGAGAGCAGGTAACACCGGTCGGCCCCATGCTCAAGGGCCGTGTATAAAATCTCAATGGCCGGTGGCGGCCCCATGGTAATGGCCGTAACCCGGCAGCCGGTTTGCTTTTTTACGTTCAGCGCCGCCTGCAATGCATACTCGTCAAACGGATTCAGCATCCGCTTGGCCTGGGCCCGGTTAATGGTGCCATCGGGGTTCAAGCCTGCCTTGGAACGGGTGTCAGGCACCTGCTTGATCATGACAAAGACGTCTTTAACCGCACTGTTAGTCATTGAGGGTGGATCTTCTTTCAAAACGAACGAGAAAGCGGGAAAACTTGAGGCTGGACAGGGCTGCTTGGACAACCACACGCCCGGCGCACAGCACAGCCCGATTTTATTATAACCAACACAGGCCGATTGAACACCCCCCCAATCGCACAGCCTGACGGGCTTTGCGATACCCTTTTCCTTGAGCATGCTCAAGGAAGCCGGGGCCACGGGCACGGGTTTATCCCGGCCGCAAAGCGGGCATAGTAGACAAAGTACCCCACCCGTACGGGTGCCTTGATTTTATACCGTTGTATACACCGTAACCGCCAAGAGACAGCCACCCATGGGGACTTGCAGCAGTTGCAGCGGTTCCGATTACCGCCAGCCCTACATTAACGAACGCCTGGATTTCTACCAGTACCATGCCGACGCGGCACGGGAAGTAAACGCGTTGCGCAAATCACAAGCCGTCCATGCGACCGATGATCGTACGGCGTCCCAAAAACCCTCTGCCCCAAGACCTGTCGTCAACGATGCAGCAGCAACCGTGTCGCTGTCGCAAACAGCCCGGCAACTCAGCCAAGGACAGCCGCCGCGATAGCCCGCCAATTGGTGCCGGTGGGTGTTGTGTAACAAGGTGGTTACGCCATGTTATTGACCCCCCTCAAACGGGCATAACAGGAATAGCGGGCCTTAGTGATTTTCTAGGTATGGAGCACTTTCTTCGATGAATGACATGCTCAGCAGCGTGGACATGAACAGCGTCATCCAGGCATCAGCCAATGCCGCCCTGATTCAGGCCGTGGCAAAAAATTCACCAATGCCCACCGGTGTCGCCGCCGTTAATGACGCCGCCGCCACCGTCACCATTTCCAGCAAAGCACGTCAACTGAGCAACAGCTAGCAGGCAAACCACCAAAACCCTTACCTTTGGCCGGTCGGGGCTATACGTGTCGCATCTCCTTTAATACGCACTATCTCCGTTTAACATAATGTCTTGTACGCGCACCACGGCACCGTGGGCTCGTATTGGGGTGCCCAAAACAAACCATGATCTCGATGCCCGGATTCATCAGTTTCAGCAAATCTATGCACCAAGCCACCGACGCCGCCATCATTAAGCTGATCGACCAAAGCTCGACGATGCCGACCGGCGTCAATGCCTTTACGTCTACCGGCATCGATGCCATCAATGACTTTGCCGCCAACGTGTCCATCTCAGCAAAAGCCCATTCGTTGCAATAGAAACTTAGCTGGTTGCCGCCGGTTGCCGGGCATAAAACTGCAACAACGCATGTCGCGTCAGCATGGCCGTGGGCCGATGGTTGTCATCGACCACCACCAGACCTTCGTACCCGGTTAAAAAACGCCGGGCAGCCTCTTCAACGGTGGTCGACATTGACACGCACGGCAGCGGTTGGCCCATTAAGCTCCCCACAGCCTGGGTTTCATCCAGCTTGCCTTTGCGCCACTGGGCAATCAGGGTTAATTCCGAAACACGGCCCACAATAGCATCGCCGTCCATCACCACCACCACCGAGGCCCCCTGGTTTTTCTCCATATAAGGCCTCAGCGCACTGGCCGGTGCATCGGCCTGTATCGTCGACACCGGTTCCTGCTGTCCGGCAGCAGCCAACAGGTCTGAGACCACCGGCTGGGGCATATAGCCGGTTAAGAACCCTTGCTGGGCCATCCACTCGTCACTAAAAACCTTCGTCAGGTAGTTTCGGCCCGTGTCGGGCAGCATCACCACGACCGTCAACGTATCCGGGCCATCATACCGTTGGCAGTACTTCAGTGCCGCCGCCATGGCCGTACCGGACGAACCACCCACCAGAAGACCTTCCTCGCGGGCCAGGCGCCGGGCCGCCGTAAATGATTCCTGATCACTGACACGGATGAAGTCCTCAATGACCTGCCGATCCAGTGTGGCCGGAATAAAGTCCTCGCCAATCCCTTCCACCTTGAAGGCCTTTGGGCTGTCCCCCGACAGAATGGAGCCTTCCGGGTCGGCGCCTATCATTTTAACAGAAGGCTTGCGGGACTTGAGGTAGCGACCCACACCCGATATCGTGCCGCCGGTGCCCATACCAGCCACCACCACATCGACCTTGCCCTGGGTTTGTTCCCAGATTTCAGGGCCGGTCGTCGCTTCATGCATAGCCGGGTTGTGGGCATTGGTAAACTGGCCCGGCCGAAAGGCGTTGGGAATTTCACCGGCCAGCTTTTCTGCCACACCGTTATAGCTTTCCGGCGAATCCGGCGGCACGGACGTGGCGGTAATCACCACTTCGGCCCCATAGGCCTTGAGCAGATTAACCTTGTCCTGGCTCATCTTGTCCGGCATCACGAAAATGCAGCGGTATCCTTTTTGGGCCGCTACCAAGGCCAGCCCGGCCCCGGTATTTCCGGCAGTCGCCTCAATAATAGTGCCCCCTGGCTTAAGCAGGCCTTCTTTCTCGGCCTGCTCAATCATGTTCAGCGCCACCCGGTCCTTGATGCTGCCGCCTGGGTTAAAGTACTCCACCTTGGCCAGCAGATCGACATGCTTAAGGTCGCTGCCCAGCTTATTGAGCCGAATCATCGGGGTTTGGCCGATGGTTTCAAGCACATGGTCGTATAGGTGCGGGTGATTGATGGCGGACACGGGGCACAGCGACTTTACACAAAACAAGACAGGCTTGCCGTTATTCTACCGGCAAGGCGCCTGCCATGGCAAAATCATCCTGGCAATTAGCCCCCCTTGGTGATTTGGGCCCGCAAATCCTTGGGCAGGTCGGACCAATCGAGCAGCGGGTTTTTCTGTCCGTCATACTCGGTGCGGGTATAGGCCATGTCACCGCCTTCATTGTCCTTGTAGGCATAGCGGGTTACCGCGTACTTGGCGCCCTCGCCGGTTTTTTTCGCCACGGCCATCTGCTTGAAATACCCTTTAACCTCGGCTTCGGATCGACCCAGCCAGCAGTCCTTCTGTGCATCGTACTGCCAGGTATCAATACCCTCGAAGGCCGCATGGGGTTTTATAAACCGGCTGGCCACCACCAGGCCACCCAAAGTGGCCCCGATACCCAGCACCCACTTGTTAAGCACGAGGCCCTTGAGCCAGCCAAAGAAACGGCCGACGGTTGCCTTGGTTCGGGCCCATACCCCCTGCGGCGGCTGTGGTGGTTGCGGGGCAGGGCTAAAGTGATCCGGCCCATGGGGGCCAAAGCGTTGGCCAAAGTGCTGACCAAACCGCTGACCAAACCCCACCGCCCCACTTCGTTCAGAAGACCCCGTGCCTGTTGGCAACAAAGGGGCCATTTGGGAAAGCTGATGGCGTGCTTGAACGGGTCCGGGCATGGGGTAAAAAAGCTCCTTGGTCTTACTTAAACGAATTTAGGCCTTCTTTTTGGCTTGGCCGTCAATAAAGGCTTGCAGGGCGTTGGGAATATCACCACCCCCGATAGCGTGCTGGCCGTTGTAATGAACCTGCATGGTCGTTCCACTGGGATGCTCTTCACTTTTCTCGAAATAGCGACGGGTGACATCCCAACGGCGATGTGCCGCATCCAGCGGCTTGGCGTGGACACTGACGGCCGGCTGTGTCCCGATTCGCTCCTTGGACTCGGCCCGGTACGTCCCACTTTTTTGGTCAAAGTGCCAGCTTTCCGCATCCAGCCCCTGAAAGGCCTCATGCGCCTGGCTTTGGCTGCGCTTATCCATAAGGTGTTTGCCCATCAGGACAGCCGCAGCCGAAGCAGCGGTGCCCAGCACCCATGGGTTGGTAAAGAAGCCGAGCAGCCGGTTGAAAAAACCTTTAACCGACTGGCCGATACGGCTGAAGAAGCCTTGGTGCTGGGTGGCCATGCCATCAACCCCCATCAGGGCGGGGTCCATGGTGGCCGGATCCATGGCCATGCCCGGCGAGAAGCTGTCGGGCGGCGACATCATCTCCTGCATAAACCCTGGCGGAAGGCCTTGAGAGGGCATGGCCCCCATAGCCCCCATGGCACCCATGGCCCCATGCATCGGGTGGGGCATTTGGGCCGGCATCGATCCGTAGCCTGCGTATCCAAATTGTGGCTGGCCGCCTGCCGGCGGCACGTTTCCGACCGACGCGATCACGTGTGCGGTCCCCCCTTCTTGGTTGTTTCGACTGGTGTATGTTGTGACAGGGGGTGAAACGATCCTGAACCGGAACCGATGCTAGGGGTGCCGAGGCTTCGTTACATTTTGTTAAAATAGAAAGGCGACCCCTCCCCCCACGGTTCCCCCGTTCGTTACCCGCTCAACCCATGGATGCATCGGCTTTGATTCCCCCAGACCAATCCCCTCCACCCCCGCCCCCTACCGGCAGCCTGTCGCAAACCCAGCTGGACAGCGCTCGGCGATTACTTGAGCAAGCCAAGTACGAGCTGAAGCAGGTTATTGTCGGACAAGACGCCCTGCTGGACGGATTGTTGCTGGCGGTGATGTGCAAAAGCCATGTGCTGATTGAAGGGGCGCCGGGGCTCGCCAAAACCCTGGCCTTGCGCTCGCTGGCAGCCGTAATGCGCGTCAGCTTCAAGCGTATCCAGTTTACCCCCGACCTGCTGCCCAGCGATCTGATTGGTACGCGCATCTACAACAGCCACGACGGTAGCTTCAGCGTAGAGAAGGGGCCCCTGTTCGGCCATTTCATCCTGGCCGATGAAATCAACCGGGCACCGGCCAAGGTACAAAGCGCCTTGCTCGAAGCCATGCAGGAACGGCAGGTGACCATTGGCAAAGACACCTTCGAGCTGCCCTCGCCGTTCATGGTCATGGCCACCCAGAACCCCATCGAGCAGGAAGGTACCTACCCTCTGCCCGAAGCCCAGATGGACCGCTTCCTGTTCAAACTGCTGGTGGGGTACCCCACCGAGGCTGAAGAGCTGGCCATCCTCGATCGGTATACGAACCGAACCGGCGTAACGGCCCAGCCCGTGCTGGGGGCCGAGCAAATTGAGCTGCTGGCGACCATGGCCGAACAGGTGTATCTGGACCCCGCCCATGCCCAGCACGTGGTGCAGCTGGTGCAGGCCACCCGAAACAACCATCCGCATATTGCCTTTGGCGCCTCGCCAAGGGCCACGCTCTCGATAGCCCGGGCCAGCAAGGCCCGCGCCTTGATGCATGGGCGTCACTACGTGCTGCCGGAAGATCTGATGGCCGTGGCCAAGGACTGCTTGCGGCACCGAATACTGCTGACCTACGAGGCCATGGCCAAGGGGGTAACCCCCGACCAGTTGCTCGATGAAGCCCTGGGCCCTCTGGCCCTGCACAAAGCCGAGCCCCCTCATGAGGCTTCCATGAGCTGATGGGACTGATGGGGCTGCTTACAACCCTGACCGATCTATGGGATCCGGCCCCCCGCCTACTCAAGGCCTGGCAAGCCACCTTGGCGCAAGATCAGCCGAAGCACCCGCCCCTGCCCAGTCTGTTGAAACCCGTCCATCGATTGTTCCGATCACCGGTCAGCGGCGCCCTGCGCTCCGCCTTCAAAGGCGAAGGACTTACGTTGAAACAAATCAGACCCTACGAGCCAGGGGATAACCTGCGCGACATGGACTGGTCCGTGATGGCGCGAACCGGCAAGGCCCACGTACGCGAGTACTTTATGGACACCCAACTGCCCACCTGGTTTATCGTCGACATGAGTGCCGGGATGATCTGCAACCAGCGACTGCCCAAGGTCTTCTACGCCACGGCATTTGTGGAATGGCTGGCCCTGTGCGCCCACCAGTGCGGCAACGCCGTGGGGCTGATGCTATGGGATGGCTCGCCCAACTGGGCCATACACGCCCCCACCCGGCCCCTTGAAGCACTGAGCACCCATGTTCGGGCCATGGCCAACCAGGCCGAAGCCCAATGCCAAGCCTTTATTGACCAATCCCTACCCAAAATCCTAGCCAAAACCCAAGGGTTTGGCGACATTCGTCCCCTGCTTCGCGGCCATGCCAACCTGCATTTCATCACCGATCGCCGTTTCTTCGGTGGCCTGCCCGAAGCCCGCCAGCCCTTAAGCCGCTTGGCACACAAACACCACTGCCTGTTCTGGATTCTGGACGACCCGGCCGATGCCACCCTGCCCCCCCTACAGGGCACGTACCTTTTGGCAGACCCCGATGGGGAGGGGGCCGAGGACTGGATCACCATGTCCCATCGCGCCACGCGCCAAGCCTATGCACACCGGGCCGGCGAGCAGCTTGAAACGTTGGCGAAGCAATTGCACCCGTTTGGCGAGCTGCGGGTCATCGACACCACGCTACCGGTGGCTGATGCACTCGTGACCAGCCTGCAGGCAGGATTGACCAAGGGGTTTTGCGCCCCTGAGGGAGGCGTTGCCGGATGATGGCATGGGTGGCACTGCCCGGCAGCGAGATTCGACTGATGGGCCTGGAATGGCTTGCGCCCCACTGGCTCTGGGG
>JAGQHJ010000036.1 GCA_020431915.1 Cyanobacteria bacterium HKST-UBA04
GGTTGCCCCAGGCGCCGTCGCGGTACAACCCCTACGTCAACCGTGACCTGGCCAAGAAACGCCGGGACGAGGTGCTGCAGAACATGGCCGAGTGGGGCAAAATAACCCGGGATCAAGCCAAGCGGTTTCAACGGACCGGCATTCACCTGCGTCCGCGCCGTGGTGTGGCCGGAACCGGTATTGGGGAATATTTTAGCCGTTATATCGTGACCCAGGCCAGCGAGGCCTTGGGGGTGGATGAGGAATCCTTCTGGCAGCAGGGGGTTCGGGTAGTCACCACTTTGGATCCCGTGGCCCAGCGGTTGGCGGAAAACGCGGCAGCTTCGGCCAACGCCCAGTTTGGGCGCAATAACAAAAACAACCAGTATGCCGTCTTCTCCATTAACAACCAGGGTCATATTATTGCCTACGTGGGGGGCAAGGATTTTGACAAAAGCCAGTACGACCGGGTTAGCCTGGCCCAGCGCCAAGCCGGCAGCGTGTTTAAGGTGTTTGTGTATACGGCGGCCATGGAGGCCGGCATGTCGCCCAAAACCGTGTACAACGACGATGCGGTGACGTTTCCCAACTACGGCAACTGGCACCCCGAAAACTACGACAAGCACCACTATGGGCTGATGTCACTGGCCACGGCCTTTATCCATTCCAACAACGTGGTGGCCGCCAAGCTGATTAACGATGTGCAGCCCGGCCCGGTGGTGCGAATGGCCCGAAAGCTGGGGGTGCGGTCCAATTTGAAAAGCAATCTGTCGCTGGCCCTGGGGTCGGCCGATGTCACGCTCAAGGAGTTGACGACCGCCGTCAGCGTTTTTCCCAATATGGGGCACCTGGTCCAGCCCTACGGCATTTTGAGGATTGAGAACCATAAGGGCAATACCATCTACAAGTACAATCCCACGTACAAGGCCGCCCTCGATCGCCGTACCCGAGACACCATGGTCACCCTGCTTCGCGGGGTGAATTTGTATGGAACGGGTCGCGGGGCCGCCTTAAGCGATACGTACAGTGCCGGCAAGACTGGTACCAGTGACGATTACCGAAATGCCTGGTACATTGGGTTTACGCCTACCGTAACCACAGGCGTCTGGGTCGGTAACGACGACAACACCCCCATGCCCGGTATCAGTGGCGGCAGTCTGCCGGCCCGTATCTGGCACGGTTACATGAGCCAGTACAAGCCTGCCCACAAGGAAAAAGGGTTTGAGTTGATTGCCGGGTACGCGGTCGACAAGAAGGATTTTTTTGATTACGACATCAGCCTGCTTTCCGATTCGGAAAAGGCCCGCTACCAGGGCAACATGCCCCAGGCTGGCGACGGGGGGGCTGCCACGCCCCAAGGCACGGAACCCCTGCTTGAGGCCGACAGCAACAAGTTTGCCGATGGCGTTAACCGGCCCCAGGCCAACGATGAACAGGGCAACCTGCTGCCGTCGCCCCCACCATCGGCACCGTCTGCACCACCCGGCGGTGGCCCTCCTCGGTCCCCGGAAGCGGCGCCTTCAGGTGTCGACGAATCGCCGTCATCGGGCCAAATGCCGCTTCGCTCGACCGCACCCACCCAGGCCCAGCCGATGGTGTCAGACGGCATGACCCGGCCCGGCATGATCAAGCCTCCGCCGTCCAACCCCACCCCCCAGCGCGCCGGCTTGCCTGCCGCCCCGTCCGCTCCGCCCCGGTTCGGTCAGTAGTGCCTTTATGATAAGCTAGAAGCCGTTTGTTGCCTTAATTGAAGTGTGTCGTTCGACGATGATCCGTTTTTACACTGCAGGCGAATCCCACGGCAAGGGCCTGACTGTCTGGCTGGACGGTTTTCCTGCCGGGCTTGAGCTTGACGTGGCCTTCATTAACCATCACCTGGCCCGCCGCCAAAAAGGCTACGGCCGGGGGGGACGTATGGCCATTGAGACGGACGAAATCGAGATTCTTAATGGCACGCGGTTTTGCGTGACCACCGGGGCCCCCCTTAGCCTGTGGGTGAAAAACCGTGATTACCAGAACTGGACCGACATCATGGATCCAATGGGTCAGGCCCCGGATGGATCGGATGAAAAGGCCTTCCATCGGCCCCGTCCTGGCCATGCCGACCTGGCTGGCCATTTCAAGTACGGTCATCAGGATTTGCGTAACGTGCTGGAGCGCAGCAGCGCCCGTGAAACGGCTGCCCGTGTGGCGGCCGGTGGGGTGGCCTTATGCCTGTTGCGTGCCTTTGGGATTTCCATATACAGCCATGTAACCGGTGTGGGGGGCGTGGAGGTGGACCGAAGCACCTTGCCCACCAGTCATGACGCCATTGAGGCCCGTGCCGAAAGCAACGACTTTCGCTGTGCCGGGCCCGACGATCTGCTGACGGCGATGAAGGCGCGCATCGATGATGCCCGAAAAGAAGGGGTGACCCTTGGGGGCCGTGTGGAAGTGGTGGCCTTAAACGTGCCGCCCGGCCTGGGTAGCTATGGGCAGTGGGATCGCAAGCTGGACGGCCAACTGGCCCAGGCATTGATGAGTATTCCGGCTGTCAAGGCCGTGTCGCTTGGCGACGGCTTTTTAGGCAGCCAAGTAGATGGCAGCCAGTTCCACGACGCCATTACCTTTGACGCCGATGGGCGGATTGCCCGGCCTACCAATCGGGCCGGTGGGCTCGAAGGCGGGGTGACCAACGGCCAGCCGGTGGTGGCCGAGGTGGTGATGAAGCCCATCAGCACCATGCTCAAGGCGCTGGACAGCGTGAACCTGAAAACCGGGCAAGCCGAGCAGGCCCATTTTGAGCGGTCTGACGTGACAGCGGTTGCTGCTTGCGGTGTGGTGGCCGAGGCCATGATGGCCCTGACACTGGCCAATGCTTTGGTCGAAAAGCTGGGGGGCGATTCCCTGGAAGAGATGCAGGCCCATTTTAAGGCAACGCTGGCTCATCAGCCTTGCTCGGTGGCCAAAGGCGGGTAAAAATACCTACTATCGCTCTTTGCTAGGACCGCTCTTTAAGGGCGCGGTCAATCTGGCGTTTGGCATCCTTGGCCTTCAGGGTGTCGCGCTTGTCGTGCAGTTTCTTGCCCTGGCACACACCCAGCTCCACCTTTACCCAGGGGCCCTTGAAAAACACCTTTAAAGGAATCAGGGTCAGGCCTTTTTCCTGTACCTTGGCCTGCATCTGCTTGATTTCGCGCTTGCTGAGCAGCAGCTTGCGGGTGCGGTTCTGGGCGTGGTTGTGGATGTTACCCTGCTCGTAGGGCGCAATTTGGGAACCGTAGAGAAAGACCTCGTTGTTCTCGATTTTGGCAAAGCCCTCGTTAATCGACATCTTGCCGGCCCGGATGGACTTGATTTCGGTGCCGGTCAGCACAATGCCGGCGGTGTAGGTTTCCATGACGTGGTAGTCGTGGAAGGCCCGCCTGTTGTTGACGACGGTGCCTGTACCGCCGCCTTTGGCTTTTTTGGCTTTTCCGGCTTTGCTGCTCACGGGGGTTGGCAGTTTCCTTTTATCGCGATGGGGGGGGGGATACTAGTCTACCAGACGGGGTGTTGATGGGAGGGGATAGAGCGAGAGGGCAAGAGGGTCCCTTTGGGCAGGGGAGGCGCAATGGGGCAAGCTGTGTTAATAATAAAACAAGGTGTGCCCTACCCCTAATTCTAGGGGGTATCCGACCAGAATGGTCTAGAGAAAGACAGCGCCCATGGTAAAAATACGCCCCATCGGCCCGAACGACCTTAAACAGGTCTTGGCCCTGCTTGAAACCCAGCCGGATGAAGCCTTTGATTACCCCGGCCTGGGTCGGTTTGGGCCGTTTTACCTGCCGTTTCACCAAATCAGCCATTGGTTGCCGTTAAAGCTGACGTTTTTGCCCGGTATTTTTGTGGCGGTCGAGCAGAAAAAAGTGCTGGGATTGGTCTGGATTAGCCAGGACGGAGCCAACGTGGCCCGCTGGAAAATCGATCAACTGCTGCTCGACCCCAGCCGTATTGCCGGTATTGGCCCGTCGGCCCTCGATGTGGGGCGGCAACTGATTGACTACGTGATTAACACGTATGGGGCCAAGGGGGTGGAAACCTTTTTGGCCTATGTGGACAACCAGTACGACCAGGGCCTGGCCTTGCTCAAGGAGTGCGGATTCCGTCACTGTGCCCGGCTTCAGCATTACGAACGGGCAGGGGCGCCTTCCACGGCCGTGACTGACCTGATTGAAACCCATTCGAGCCATTCGTTGCTGCGCGAAGCCAAGGGTTTCGATCGGACGAAGCTCAGCGAGCTGTACGCCGAAACCCTGCCGCCGGAGGTTCGGGTCAGTCTTCGTAAAACCGGGGCCGATTTTTTCCCCGGCTGCTGTACGAAAATGTTGTACCAAGGTTTTTACAAGCACTGGGTGCTGGGCGAGGCCGAGAAGGTGTACCTGATGGGCAGCGTGTCCATTAAAAGCCGCGATTACCGACATTTCCAGATGCAGGTAATCGTGAATCCGGGGTGGCAAGACGGCCTGTTGGCGCTTTTGGCCGTCGCCCTGCGCCATGTCTACCAAACCACCCGTGAGGCGGTGGTTACCACCAACGTCTTCGAGTTTCACGGTGAAACTGCCCAAGCCCTCAAGCTGATTGGGTTTGAATACAACAATACCAGCCAGGTGCTGGTACGCGACTACTGGTCCACCTCGTCGCGCGACAGCGAAGCCATTCGCAACCCGGTGCTGCTGTTTACCAACCGTGGCCGGACCTCGCCGGCCTTTCGGTAGCGCACGAGCGGTTAAAGTACTTCAATCAGCACCATGCTCATGTCATCGGCCAGCGGGGCACCTTCCGTAAAGTCGGAGAGGGTCGTAATGATCTGGTCGTTGAGGAAGGGCGGGTTTTCGTCAAAGAGTTCAGCCAGTCGCGCTTTCAGGCGGGCCTCGCCAAACATGTCGCCCGAGAAGTTGTTCAGTTCCGTCACGCCGTCGGTAAACATGTAGACCTTATCGCCCGGCTCCAGTTGTATTTCGTCTTGCGGATAGGGCATGTCCGGCACCCACGATAGCGGGGTGGCGTTTTCTTCAAGGCGGGTAATGCAGTTGTCGGCAGCCTTGTAGTAGAACGGGTAGGGGTGGCCTGCCCCGCTGCACTTGAGCTTGAGTGTGTCGAGATCAATGTGCATGTACAGGCCGGTGACGTAATCGCTGGTTTTAACCAGCTCGCACAGCTCGTTGTTCAGGTGGGCCAGCACGTCGCCCGGTTCGGTCTTAATACCGGTGGACCGGTACAGCGACGACTTGTAAATGGCGGTAATAAAGCCGGCTTTCAGGCCGTGGCCGGACACGTCGGCAATGGAAACCCCCAGCGCCTTGCCGCCATCGAGTTTCATAATGTCGTACAAGTCACCACCCAGCGCGTCGCAGGGTAAATAAACGCCACTGACACGAAGCTTGTCGTTTTCAAAATGTACATGGGTCATCAACGGGCCGTCGGGGTTGTTTTCGTCCGGCTTTAGGACGGCAGGCGGCAGCAGGCTTTGCTGAAGCTGCCGGGCCATATACAGTTCCTTTTCCACGGCCAGGTTTCGGCTAACCAGCTCATCGGCGGCCTCGTGTACCTGGCTGACCACAGAACGCGCTTTTTCAACGGCTTGTCGGCTTCGAATCAGGGCCTTGACCTTGCACAACAGCTCGGCAATATGGAAGGGGGCACGAATGTAGTCCGAGGCACCGCGCTCGACCCCTTCAATCAGATAGTAGTGCGGCTGCAGGGCTTCGTCGGTCAAGGGCGTCTGGGCTGTGCAGTCCGTGCGGTCCGTTCGGTCCGTACTGCCTATGGTGTCCATGTCGTCATGGCTGCTGTGGCCAATGAGTAATACCGGTGTATGCGACGTTTCGGGCTGCCAGGAAAGTTGATCCAGCCAGTCGTACACCGGTTGGCAGGACGGCTGGTCGACGTTGAGCACAATAATGTCGGGGGCCTCCATGGCCAGGGTCAGCATGTCGGGCAGTTCATCCACGCTGACTTGCTTGAGCCTGAAGCCTTCGTCCAGCAGCGACTCGGCCAGGGTTGGGGTTTTTACCGACACGGGTGCGGTTGACGAGGGTTGGGCGGTGTCTTCGACCGTCGGGCGGTCCAGGTACAGGAGGAATGTCATTGTGGGTAAGGGCCCCTTGGTGTGTTAAACGAAACAGGACAAAAGGGTGTAGGCGTGTTACCCCATTATAGGCGATGTGTGCCGCCCAGCACGATCCTCCGGCTGGCCCATCCTTTTGGCCGGGGGGTAATCGTGGCATAATAACGCTGCAGCGGACCGGCTGTTTGATGGCCTGTGTCCCCCGTGTTTAAAAAGGCTGTTGCGAGTTTATTGATGCCTCAATCCGAAAAAAAAGCCGTATTTCTTGATCGGGACGGCACCTTGAACGTCGAAAAAGGTTATATCGGTAATCTGGACGATATCGAGCTGTATGAGGGCGTGGCTCAAGCGATTCGACGCCTTAACGACGCTGGGTACTTGTGTATCCTGACTACCAACCAAACGGGGCCTGCACGGGGTTACTATGACGAAGGTCACGTTCAAGCCCTCAACCAGCGGGTGTGCCGACTGCTCGACGAGCAGGCCGGTGCGCGGCTGGATGCCGTTTACTATTGCCCGCATCTGGGCCCGGCCGCAGGGGGCGTGGTGGAACCGTACAACGTTGACTGCACATGCCGAAAACCGGCAACCGGTATGATTGACGAGGCTTGTCGTCAGCTTGGCCCGGTAGACCGGCGCCACAGTTGGGTGGTGGGTGACAAGGCCACCGATGTGGAATTTGGCCACAATGCGGGCATGAACAGTGTTTTATTGTTGTCGGGCTACGGATTGCGCGTGTTGGCAGGAGAGTACCAGGTGCTAAAGCAGCCGCCCACGTTGGTTGCCAGACGGCTACCGGATGCCGTGGCCAGTATTATTGAGGGTTCTAAGAAACAAGTGTCTGTGTGAGCCCATGTTTAAAAGGTTTTGTGTCTTTTTGTGTTCGGCAACCCGATAGATGCCGATTCGACCCCACGGCACAGGCCCCATACACATAGGGGGGCAAAATCGATTAAAATGGTAGGAGCCACTCTGGTATCGTTGTCAAAAACCGGCATTGTGCCCGTTATAAAAAGGGTGTGGCGTTGTTTTCTGAAAAGAGGCCCCATTAACGCCCGTGTCTAACCGCTTTCCTGTTTGTATCAATATCAACTCCACCCTGACCCACCTTGAAATGGTTCAGTTTGATTACAAGCAGGGCGTTTTTTGGGTGATGGACAACGAACCCTTTGCGTTCGATCAAACGTCGCGCGAAATGGAATACGACGAAGAAACCTTCGAGATGGCCATTAAGCGGATGTTTACCCGGAACAAGATTCCCCTGCGCACGCCCACCTACCTGGTGCTGCCCAGTTTTTTCACGCGCCAGTTTACCCCTGCCGAGGAATACGACAACGAGGTGGAGCTTGAAGTGGCCCTGATTAGCGAGGTGGAACGCTTCTACGTCTTCAAGTCCATTGACCCCAAGGTGGGGTTTGCCCCGGCCAAGGGGGGACAGATGCTGTACAGCGCTTATCCGCTGGCGGCTATCCAGAGCATGGAAAACGTCTTTGCCGAACTGAAGATTCCGCTGATTGCCATTGACTGCAACTACACGGCCATTATCCGGGCGTTGGTTTCCCTGGGCCTGGTTGAACGCGAAGTGACCGAGGAACTTAAGTGGGCCGTGGTCGTGCTGTCCGATACCACGATTTTCATGGCGGTCATTGAAGGCCAGATTGTTGAGAAGGTGCTCGAGTCACCGCTCGACACGACACAGAAAGACACCATCATGGGCGACATTGCCGAGGACTTTAAGCAGTTCTGCGGGTTCGAGGTGCTCAACAAGGTGGTGATCGTCAACAACTCCGAGAAAATATACAGCACCAAGCTGCTTGAAGTGCTGGAGTTTGATGGCCCCAAGGATATTTTTGACCAGAACCCCAACACCATGAAAACCTACGGCAACCAGGATGCCGCTTACCCAAGCAGTCTTGAAGCGGTGGGGGGGGCCCTTATTGAACATGTGGACTACGTGCCGCCGCTGGACATGAGCAGCCCCGACTCGCAGGACGTAGGGGCCGACGAGGAGCTTAAAAACAAGATCGCCATTGGTATCGGTGTGGCCGGGGTCGTTTTCTACGCCATCCAAATGGGCATTTCCACAATGATTAGCGGCAACATGGAAAACCTGAAACGGGAAACCTCCAAGGTCGAGAACAAGATTAACAACCAGTTGTCCTCCCTGAAGCTGCTCAGCGATGCCAAGCAGCAGTTCTATGTCAAACTGGTGCAGGACAGCAACATTACCTTCAACAATGTCATGATCAAGATTGCCGAGGCGCTGCCCCCCGACGCCTGGATTAAAAGCGTCAAGTTGACGACCGGCAATACGGTGCAGTCCTATGATATGGTGGTAGAAGGCTCTGCACTTTCAAGCGGCCCCCTTAACGACTACCTTAACCAGATTGCCGGACAACTGCCTGCCGAAACCAACCTGAAACCCCAAGTCAATCCGGTTAACAAAGACGGTAACCGGTATTTTGAGTTTAAACTTTTTAGTGAAGCGAAGCAGGAGCCGAAGAAGTAATTGGACCCAAGGACGTGCTGGATAACGGTTGATGGTTATTAAACTCAACATCGACATTGCTTCGATTCAACAAAAAATAAAATCGGGTGAAATCACGCCGCAATCCGTTCTGGAAACAGTACGGGGCTTTAACTATGCGGCCCTGAAACCCTATGTGCTGGATGTCAAAATGCTGGCGGCCGCTTTTCTGGTGCTGTTTTCTCTCTATACGGCCTTTACGGAGATCCCGCCCCTGCTCGATCAATTAGGCAAGGCCCAGGAAGCCCATGACCAGGCGCTGCAAGACGAAGCGAACTTTCAAAAAGAGGTCAAGCGTCTTGAAGAGATTGCCGAAAAGCTGAAGAAGGTTAAGTCCCAGCCCATTACGGTTCCCAAGGCGGCATCGCCCGAAATTGTCTGTATTGATGTGGCCCAAAGCGTGGCCAACATTGCCGAGGAAACGGGTAACAGCTACAAGACCCTGACCGCCAAGGGCCTTGAGTCCGTGGATGTGGCCGCCACGGCCCAAATTCCCCTGCGCTATCTCAAGGGGGACGATGCGGAAATCAACAAGAAAAACCCGGTCGAGGTCCAGGCGTTTCGATACGAAATGACGCTTGTCGGCGATTTCTTGACGTTGGCCCGATTCGTCAACAAGTTTAACGACCTGAAGAATACGGTCATTCTTATCGAATTTACCCTGACGCCTTCCAAGGGCGGGGCGCCGCCACCGCCACCACCGCCCCAGATCGACAAGGACGGCAACCCGGTGCCGAACCCTCAACCGGTCAAGCAACCGTTGGACATGAACGTTATTTTCCTGGTGCCCTTTGTGACGGTTTAACCGGCCCACCTTTATTACGTGTGCAGTATAATGGCGGCAGGGACTTCGTCTCCAAGGACGTTGGTATGCCTCACCCCTTCAGCCGGTTTTGCCAAGGAGCACGCTGCGGCAGATGATCAATCCATCCCCCAAACTGGGCCCCTTCAAGTCGTTAAGGGTGGTTATGGCTGGTTATGGGCCATTGGGCCAAGGGTTGCTGAAAGGCTTGCTGACCGAAGCGATTTCCACGGACGCCCTAGATGTGGTGGCCGTGGTGCCTTGGGTGTTTGATACGGACGCTGATGGACAGGATATTGATACGCCCCGGCACACCGACGGCCCGGAAGGGGGCATGGCGGCCTTGGCCAGGGCGGCTGGTGTGCCCGTGTGGTCCTTGGATGCCTTAAACTCGCTTAACGGCTACACCTTTATCGAGCAGTTGATGGCGCACCAGGTCGACGTGGTGCTGGTGGGCAGCTGGGGCGAGATTTTAAAGCCGCATGTGCTGAACCTGCCGGGTTGTGTCTTCGTTAATTGCCACCCGGCCCTGCTGCCCCGGCACCGGGGGCCGAATCCCTATACGGCTGCCATACGGGACAACGACAGCCACAGCGGCATTACGTTTCACCTGATGGACGAGGGGATTGATACCGGGCCGGTGCTCTGGCAAAGTGCCGTTGAGATCGAAGGCCATCAGACCGGCGGGCAGCTTCGGCTGCGGTGTGCCCAGCTGGCCCAGACCCAGGTGGCTGCGTTTCTGCATACCCTGGCCACCCAGGGCATCGAGCCGGTGGATCAGGATCGCCTACAGGCCTCACAGCCTCCTTCCTATGACAAGGCGCCAGGGTGGGCAGATGGCCAGATTGATTGGACCCAGCCGCCGGAGGTTGTGTTGCGCCATATACGGGCTTTGGATCCATGGGTGCCCGTGTTTGGCCGTTTTGCAAACGGGCTGCACATGGCCGTGGATCGCTTGGCGTTGTACCCATGGGGCCATCGCCCCGATGTGGTCGACTCGCCCATGGCGGCTCGGCCGGGAGAAGTGGTGTTTGTGAATCGGTATCAGGCCTGGGTCGGTAGTGCCGATCCAGGGTGGGTGTTTTGTGCCCATAACCCCAGGTTGACGCTTCCCAGTCGGCTGCCCCTTGTCGGAGAGATGGTGGCTATGCTGCTGCAGTGCGTTCGGCCATACCTGCTTAGGCCTGGGACGGTGCTGGTTTCGCCGCTGCCAAAACCGGGGGTGGTTTGCAACAGCCCCCAGGATCCCCTGGTTTCGGTCAGATAGGGTGAGGGGTTTTGTTTAACGCCCCACAAGCTTGATTAACACGATACTGATGCCATACAAGCCGTACAAGGCCAGGGCCATGACCACTTGGGAAAAGGGATCGCCGGAGGGGGTGATAATGGCGCCAAGTATCAGCACCGCCACAATACTGTATTTCCACTGGGCAACAAGCTGCCGGGAGCTAATTAGCCGAAACCATGCCGCACCGAGCAGCAACAGGGGCAGCTGGAAGATGAGGCCGCTGGTAAACAGGAACGGGGTGCAAAAGCCCAGGAAGGCCCCGATACTGAGTTGGGTTTGTGCCAGGTTGCTGCCAAAGCCAATGAGAAAGGTTAGCATTTGCGGCAGCACCACCCAGTACCCAAAAGCCACCCCAAGGGTAAACAAAGCCAGGCCGCCGGTGGCCAGTGGCATCATTACCCGGCGTTCTTTTTGGGTAAGGCCGGGGCTGACGAAACGCAGCAGGTGGTATAACCAAAACGGCAGTACCAAGCCCAGAGCGGCAAAGAGCGAAAACTTGAAGCTGGCCATAAAAGCCTCGCCGGGGGTGATTTGAATAAACGCTGTCTGGGCCGGAGCCAACAGTTTCATCCAATTAAGGGCCTGGGGCGACAAGGCAAAGCAGAGCATGGTTACCACGAACCAGACCCCCACACACCAAATCAGTCGCCCGCGCAGTTCGTCCAAGTGCTCGGCCATGTCGCCAAACGGCAGGCCGTCGATCATGGTTTGAGGGGTTAAGGGGTCGTCATCAAGGGGGGTCATGGGGTTCGGCGCCAGGTTTGGCCCAGCTTGCCCGACTCGTCATAGCTGATATCCGAATCGTTGTCCTTGGGGTCTTCGGTTTGGCGATTTTCGTAGTTGTCGAGGGAGAAGGCCTTTTCGACAGCGGTCAAAAACACCTTGACGGCATTGCCGCCTTGCCGGAAGAACGTGGTGGCAATATGCTGCAGGTCGTTTAGGGAGGCGGTTTTGTCGTACTGCTTGCAGAGGTTCAGGTAATCAATGTCGTAGCGCAGCAAATCGTTCATCAGGTCCAGCAGGATCTGCAGGTTTTCATCCGACAACAGCCCCAGGTAGTTGATGGTGTTGTGCAGATACAGGTACTCGTCATAGTCGCGCCGCTTGAGCTTGGAGAACTGCAACCGCTTGACCTTCTCGAATCCCAGCGATCGGTAGCCCGACATCAGCTGGTTGACGTGGTACTGCTTTTCAAGCAGTTCGTTGACGGTGTTGCAAACAATTTCCTGGGCCGGGCGCGGAAACAGGTTTAACGTGGCCAGGAATTGCACGAGGCCTGATTCGCCATCGTACCAGCGCCGGTTATGAACACTTAAACCGCTCCCACTCATCGCTATGTCCGATTATAGTCGTCTTCGAGACGCACAATGTCGTCTTCGCCAAAATAATCGCCCAGTTGCACCTCGATAAACTCCATCGGTTCATTCGACAAATTGGCGATGCGGTGGACCGACCCTTGGTCAATCTGTACCGTGTCACCGGCTGTTACCGGGATGATGTTGCCGTTCAGGTGGACTTCGCCCTGGCCTTTGACAATGACCCAATGTTCCTGGCGATGGGCGTGTTTTTGAAGGCTAAGGCGGTGTCCCGGGTTGACCTCGATGCGTTTTACCTTGGTATGGGGGCAATCCAGCAGAACGGTATAGCGCCCCCAGGGGCGTTCGTCCACCTCCAGGGCCGGGTTGCTTTGTGTCGGGTTGGATGAAGAAGAGGTCATCGTGGTCGTCGGCGCTTGCAGCGCTGCCAAAAATTACCGGTTTCAAGTCACTTTGTTATACCATATCAGAACCACACAACACAGGCGCTCCCATGGCACGGGCTCGTTTAAGAGACGGATGAACAGTGGATGATTGAATCAAAGGTCCCCGCTCAACCAGACAACGTCAAGCCGACCGGCTCGGTGTCGGTTCCGTTTACCCTGAAACCGGCCGATTGCTCTGACCCGGTCCTGACGGTCGAGTCCTTGATGGGGTGCGAAAAAAACAAGACCCACCAGCCCGGCGGTTTGATGGAAAAGGCGCTGCTGAGCAGCTTGCAGTTGGCGCTCTCCGAGTTGGGGTGGGTGCCCAAGTCCATTCTGGACGCTGGTTGCCAAACGGGCGAATTGACGGCGGTACTGGGCAAGCAGTTCCTGTTGTCGCAGGTGATGGGGGTCGACGGCGATGCGGCCCTGCTGGCCGAAGCCGAGCAACGTCATTGCTGCAAACTACAGTTTCGCAAGCTAGATGCTACCGACGAGCCGGCCCGTCTGCCGTTTGAGGCGGATCGGTTTGACGTGGTGATCAGCCATGGGTTTTTAAACCGGCACCCTGATCCGGCCTACTGGCTGGGCGAATTGATGCGGGTGACGGCAGAGGGTTTGATTTTTACGGTCCTCAGCCCGATGGGCCAGGGCCTGTTTAGCAACGGGTGGTTATGGGGGAAAAAACGGGTGTTTGACCAACCGATTGCGGCCCCCTACCCGGTGGACATGGCCGCGTTAACTCGTCAGCTTGAAGCGGCCGGGTTTCGTGTGGAATTAACGACCCACCCCTTTCCCTACCAACTGGTGTTGGCCCGCAAGCCCCAGGCTTAGTGTCGCGTTAAAACGGGGTATAATGGAAGGGTGCTTAAGGTCTAGGGAAGGTTTTTGCCTCTGCCATGTTTGGTGATTTCCCCGTAAGGCGTGTGTTTATGGTGGCCGCCGCCCTGTCTGTGACATGTGTGGCTTGGGCGGGGACGATGAACCCATGGCTTTGGGGTGGCTTTATTATTGTCGGGCCGCTTGTTGTCCTGGGTATTATCGACATGGCCCAGAAAAAGCAGACCATCAGGCGAAACTTTCCGCTGTTGGGTCATGGGCGCTACCTGATGGAAATGGTACGGCCTGGCGTCAACCAGTACTTTGTTGAATCCAACACCGACGGGCGGCCGTTCAACCGGGTGGTGCGATCCAACATTTACCAGCGGGCCAAGCAGGCCCTGAACACCGTGCCTTTTGGTACCCAGTACGATGTGTACGAAGAAGGCTACGAGTGGATCAACCATTCCATGAACCCGATCGAGGCCAGTCGCGAAGAGCCCAAGGAGCTGATTGGCGGGTCGGAGTGCAGGCAGCCTTATCTGGCTTCGCATTTCAATATCTCGGCCATGAGCTATGGCGCGCTGAGTGACCGGGCGGTGTTGGCCTTGAACAAAGGGGCCGGGTTGGGCGGCTTTGCTCACAACACGGGTGAAGGGGGGCTGAGCCCCTACCATCTTGAGCATGGCGGCGATATTATCTGGCAGCTGGGTACCGGCTACTTTGGTGCGCGCGATGATGCAGGCAACTTTAGCCCGGAACGCTTTGCCGAGAAAGCTTGCCTGCCTTCGGTCAAAATGATTGAACTGAAACTGTCGCAAGGGGCCAAGCCCGGCCATGGGGGCATACTGCCCGCCGAGAAGCTGACCCCGGAAATTGCCCGGATTCGCCACGTGTCGATGGGACAGGACGTGCTGTCTCCCCCCGGCCATGGGGCCTTCCAGGATCCGATTGGCATGATGCATTTTATTGCCACCCTGCGCGAACTCAGTGGGGGCAAGCCGGTGGGGTTCAAGCTGTGTGTGGGGCAAAAACACGAGTTTTTTGCCGTTTGCAAGGCCATGTTGGAAACCGGCATTCTGCCCGACTACATTGCCGTGGATGGTGGTGAGGGCGGTACCGGTGCCGCGCCGCTGGAATTTTCCAACTCGGTGGGTACTCCCCTTAACGAGGGGCTGGTGTTTGTGCACAACGCCTTGGTTGGGTGCAACCTGCGGGATCAAATCCGGGTCTTTGCCGGGGGAAAAATTACCACCGGCTTTAGCATGGCAGCCAAGCTGGCCATGGGGGCAGACTTCTGTTATTCGGCCCGGGGGTTCATGTTTGCCCTCGGCTGTATCCAGGCGTTGGAATGCAACAGCAACACCTGCCCGACGGGTATTACCACCCACAACCGCGATCTTGTGCAGGGCTTGGTGGTTGAGGACAAGGCCAACCGGGTGGCCAACTACCACCGCAATACCATCCACAGCTTCATGGAACTGTTGGGGGCGGCCGGCCTGACGCATCCCAGTCAGCTCCAGCCCTGGCATATTTTGCGCCGCACCAGTTTCAACGAGGTCAAGAACCTGGGTCAGATTTTCCATTACCTGCATCCGGGCGAGTTGCTGGGTGATGACCTGCCGCCGCTGTACAAGGCCCCATGGGTCCGGGCCCGGGCCTCCAGCTATGAGCCGAGCCATGCCTAGAGGGGGTATTAAGGGGTGGGCGCTGAGGCTGATACAATAGGGCTATGCTGAAACGACTGCGCATTGATCAGATGGCCATCATTGATACCCTTGAGGTGGTATTTGAGGACGGCCTGACGATTATTACCGGTGAAACCGGGGCCGGAAAAAGTTTGTTGCTGGAGTGCATTGGCCTGGCCTTTGGGTCTCGCGTGTCGCCGATGCAGTGGCTTAAGCACGGGGCTAGCCGGGGCCAGGTCGCCGTTACTTTTGATCGGGCGGCTTTCGAGGGGCATCCCCTGCTGGCCGAGGCTTTGGCGCAGGCAGCCATTGATTTGTGGCCTGAGGATACCGAGCTGACGCTGTGTCGGGAAATGTCGGCCAACAGCAGCCGGTATCGTTTGAATGGCACCATTATTAACCGCGAGGTGGCGGCCAGCCTGCGCGATGCGTTTATCCAGCAGGTGGGTCAGCACGAGGTGCACCAGTTGTTTTCTGCCGAGCAACAGCGCAGCCTGCTCGATGCCTTTGGGGGCCCTGCGTTGGTTACCCTGGCCAAAACCCTGTATGACGCATTTCAGGCCTACAGCCAAGTGGCTGCCGAATTGGCTCGCCTGAAGCAGGCGGCCGAGGATCGCGAGCAACAGCTCGACTGGCTGCGTTTCCAGATTGACGAGATTGAGTCGGCGGCCATCGATGATGTTGAGGAAGACGACCGGTTGAAACAGCAGCGGCTGGCTGCCACCCACCACGAAACCCTGCTTAAGGCGGCTTATCGTGTCAACGGACTTATTTATGGCGATCAGGGTGGCCCCGATTCGCCGGACATGCGCAGCCTGTTTGACCAGTTGGATCGGGCCCTGGCCAGTGTGGACCACCTTGCCGAGTCGGTGCCGCAACTGGTCCAGTGGCGCCAGGTGGTCGACGAGGCCCGCCAGGAAGTTGAGCAGGTGGGGCGACAGGCCTTGGGTTTTGCCGACAGCCTGTCCACGGAGCCCTTGGCCCTGGATGAGTTGGTGGAACGGATTGACACCCTTGAGAAGCTAAAGCGCAAGTATGGGGGTGCGCAGGCGGGCTTGGCCGGTGTTCAGCACACCTTGGCCAGGCTGCAGGAAGAGTATGCCATGCTGCAAAACGCCGATGTGCAGTTGGCTGCCCTACAGGCCCAGCGCGACAGCCTGTATGCGGAAGTGGAAAGCCTTTGCCTGGCCCTGACCGACAAGCGTCGGGCTGTGGCCCAGGAACTGCAGCAGGGCTTGGCAAAGGAGTTGGCCGAACTGGAGTTGCCCCATGCTCGCTTTGAGGTCGCCTTTGAACCCATTGAACCCAGTGCCCATGGGGCCGAGCGGATTGGCTTTTTGTTTTGTGCCAATCCGGGCGAGCCGTTGCGGCCGCTTCAGCAAATTGCCAGCGGGGGCGAATTGGCCCGGATTTTATTGGCGTTGAAGGTGCTGAACCCGTCAAAAGCTTCTCAAACCCCCGTTATTCTGCTTGATGAGGCGGATACGGGGATGAGTGGCGTGGCATTGCGCGCGGTAGCCGAAAAACTTGCCTGGCTGGGCCGCGATCACCAATTGCTGGTTGTAACCCACCAGCCGCTTGTGGCGTGCCAGGGACGGCAGCATTTGCACCTGACCAAGGCCGTGGTGGGTCAGTCGGTGCAGGTCATGCCCCAGTGGCTGGCGACCCCGGCAGCGCGTGTCGATGTGCTTAGCCGGTTGGCCAGTGGCCTGGAAGGCCAGGATGAAAACCTCGCAGCGCAGGCCTTTATGGCGCAGTTGTTAAACCCGGCCTCATAACGGGGGCCGGCTGCCCTATGTCTAATACCCCCTACCCAAGGGGTTAATGAATCGATCATGGGATTGACCCTTGGGGCGGTAACCGTTAGAGGGGGGCGAAATAAACGGGGGTTAGAGGGGTAACCGGAAAACCCGCTTGTGGTGAGAGAAAGAGGCGAATCGATCCGGGGATGTAGATCCAGCGATGTAAAAGTATGTAAATAATATATCCTTAAGATTTAATCCTGGGGGTGGACTGGCCGAAGTCTTAGTCATCGCGGAGCGAGAGTGATGTAGTACCAGCGATTACGATGAGATACACCAAGAGCCAGAGGGGTTTATCGGGTTATGCAGTCAACACAACTAGGTGTGTTCGTGCGATCAGCGGTTTTTGGCGTTGTGATGACCGCCCTTCTGGTTGCCGGTACCGACGAAGGATCGAAATGGTTTGACCAGGCTTTGGGATTCAGTTTTCAGGGGGTTGAGCAGACAACGGCTGCCGACAGCCAGGCCGTTACCATACTGCCTGATCAGCGCAAGCTGGTTAGCCAGAGCCACCGTCATAGCGATGAGACCGGGAATGTCGAGCAAGCCAGCGAATTGACCACCGCCGACATTCAGTTTGATATGGACCAACTCTTTAGTCATCAGTACCAAACCGCTTTCCAGCCGGCGGTTCTTGACACCCAATTATCGTTTTCTCGGCGCCAGTTCAAGCTACAGGCCCCAGAGGATGGCCAATCCATCGCGGTGCCCTTCAACAGCTCGAAGAAGGCGATTATGCTGAGCACCAAAATCGACGGCCATGAGCCAGCCACCTTTATTCTGGACAGCGGGGCCACCTATACGTCGATTTCCCGCTCCCTGGCCATCGAGTTGGGGTATGACCTGGAGTCGGCCCCCAAGGTGCGCATTACAACGGCCAATGGACGTGTGACCATCCCGAAAATCACGCTGGAATCCTTGACGCTAAACGGCTATACGGTACATAACGTGGAAGCCACCGTGATGGATCTGCCCGAAAGTATTCCCTTCAAGGGCTTGTTGGGCCTGAATTTCATCAAGCGTCAGCGCGTGACGATTGATGCGGCTTCAAGCCAGCTGATTCTGCAAGCCAACGCCTAGCGTACAAGCGTGTCCGGCTGCCACCAAGTTTTTATCCTCCAGTGACCTTATTGGCGCCACCCGATTCGGGTGGCGCCTGGGTTTTGCTGAGGGGCCGAAAACCCCTTGTTTTATAGCCAGTTCAGGGCAATCGCGTTACAATAAGGGCCTCCATTTTGGAACCTCTGTCAGAACCTGTGTCAAGGCAGGCCATTGGCCTGAAGAAAAGCGATGTCCGTTCAAAAAGCAGCTGATACCCCCCTGGCCATTGATGTTGAGCCGTCCTCTTACCTGACCAGAATGCCCCTGTATGTGTTTGCCTGGCTTGATGAGCTGAAGGCCGCCGCCCGAGCCAAGGGACAAACCTATATTGACCTGGGTATCGGCAGCCCCAACCTGCCCATCCCCGAGCCGGTGCAGTCGGCCATTCGCGAACAGTTTAACGGCAACCAGCAGAGCGCTTATCCGCCGTTCGTTTCCACGCAGAATTTTCGGCAGGCGGTTGTAGACTGGATGCAGCGGCGGTTTGGGGTTGGCTTGAACCCCGAAACCGAAGTGTTGACCCTGAGTGGGTCCAAAGAGGGCCTGGCCCAGCTGGCCATTGCCTATGTGACGGCGGGCGGTCTCAGTATTGTGCCCGATATATACTATCCGGTACATAGCCGGGCTACCTGGATGATGGGGGGTGAGGTGTTTCATGTCCCCATTACCGAGGAAAACGGCTTTTTGCCGGTACTAGAGGACATTCCCGAGGAGGTGGCCAAGCGGGCCCGGCTGTTTTACGTCAACTACCCCAATAACCCCACCGGCGCCGTGGCCGATTTGGGGTATTACCGCGAACTGGTCGCCTTTTGCCGCCAACATCACATTATTTTGGCCAGTGACATGGCCTATTGCGAGATGACCTTTGATGGGTACAAGGCCCCCAGTGTGCTTGAGGTGGAAGGCGCCAAGTCGCTGGCCATCGAGTATTACTCCTTCTCGAAAAGCTTTAGTATGGCGGGCTGCCGGCTTGGCTTTGCCGTGGGGAACGCCGAAATCATCCACGCCGTCTACTCATGCCGGACCAACATGGGCTACGGAACGCCACGATCAATACAGGAAGGCGGTGCCGTGGCGCTTAACAATGCAGAAACCTTTGTTGAGCCCATGGTTCGGGCTTATGAGGGTCGAAGAAAGGTCATTAGTGAAGGTTTTTCATCTTTAGGGTGGACAGTACCGCTTTACCCGGCCACCATGTACGTATGGCTAAAGGTGCCTGACGGCTTTACGTCAGAGTCATGGACCTGCTACCTTTTGGACAAGGCCGGTGTGGTTGTCACCCCAGGCCATGCCTTTGGTCAAGGCGGCAACGGCTTTTTCCGCATATCCCTGGTTGCCGACGAAGCCGTCCTGCAACAGGCGGTTGACCGTATCCGGCAGGCCGGCATCACCTTTACGTCAACGCCGCAGTAGCCCTAATAACCCTTAAACCGGTTCAGTTTCGCCCTTATGACAGATATTTCCACACCACGTCCCGCAGTCCAGACCGACCTAACCGGTAAAACCATCCTGGTAACCGGTGGGGCTGGCTTTATTGGCTCGCATGTGGTCGCAGCCCTGTTGGCCCAGGGGGCACGGGTCATTAACATCGACAATTTCAACGACTTTTACGATCCGGCCATTAAGCGGGCCAACGTGTTGCCTTTTTTACAGGTTCCCGATGGCCGCTATGAGCAGTACGAGGTGAACCTGTGCGATGAGGCCGCCATGCAGGACGTGTTTGAGCACCATGGGCGTACCATTGACCGGGTGGTCCACCTGGCGGCATGGGCCGGGGTGCGCCCGTCGATGCAGTACCCCGTTCGCTATCACCACGCCAACGTGACCGGAACCACCCTGTTGCTGGAATTGATGAAGGCCCACGACATTGGGCGTCTGGTGTTTGCCTCTTCCAGTTCCGTGTATGGGGCCTGCCAAGAAGCGCCGTTTGTCGAGGATCAGGACACGACCAAGCCCGTGTCGGTGTATGCGGCAACCAAGCGCATGGGCGAGCTGCTGCTGCATACGTATGCCCACCTTTGGGGGCTCCAGAGTGTCAGCCTTCGGTTTTTTACGGTCTATGGCCCGGCCCAGCGGCCTGATTTGGCCATCC
>JAGQHJ010000037.1 GCA_020431915.1 Cyanobacteria bacterium HKST-UBA04
TTAGGCGGTACCACCAACGCCGCTGCCCCTCAGCTCACCATGGCCCTGGGTGCTGCTCCCGCCGGCAATTATGCCGGTGGCGGTGAAGATCAGGTATTAATGGGCCTGTTTGGCATTATGATGACCCTGATTATGAAACTGATCGACAAGGTGGGCGACAAGCCAAAACAACCACCAATCTATAATCAGGCCCCGCCTTTACCAATGGCCACGACCCAGGCACCGGTTGCAGGCACCGCAGTAGCCCCGGTTCTTCCCACCCTGCCGGGGACGGCTATCGAAGTGGCCCTGAACACGACCAATCCACCGGTTGTAGGCAACATAACAACGGTCGATACCCGGCCGGCACTGACCGCTGTAAACAACGGCCAGCTTACCGTCGGGCAGGACGTGGTGAATGCGGCCCAGCAGAACCCGAACAACCCACAAGTCGCTGTGGATACAGCCATCGCTCAACTTGGCGGGGTCCCCGACCTTGACTCGGATGCCCACGTGTTGGCCGCCTACAATAAAATCTTTAACCGCAACCTGGCCAATTCCATCACCAACATCCAGGTAGCCCGCGACTCGCTCAATGGCCTGCAGGAACGTATTGTTCCGATGCTCAACGGCTAGGCTCATATCGGCTCCTTGCGTTTCATGTGCATCAGTTGACAGCCGCTCAATACATCATAAATCACCCGGTAAACCGCCACTTCCGCCTCAGGCCCCGTGACGTTGCCGGGTGATTTGTTTAGGGCGACAGCCCCCATGCCCAATATTGAGGCGCACAAAAATCCATTAATTTGTTTTTATATATTTAGAGACACCTCTATGTCCGTTCTTGACCGCTTCAATCCCTTGTTTCTAGACCCCTTTATTCGCTATCCCTCGATTTAATGTGTAGAAGATGAGACCGTTTCGCCCATGACCCCCCTGGTTTCTGTCAGCGGTTCCGGCAATGGAACCGTACAAATCGGTAACACTACCCCCATCTTAACAAATGGCACGGCCATGCTGTTTAACGGGGCCAATGCCTTTGCCCCGCCACAACCAGCCGTACCGTCATGGCCTGTCTTCCAGCAAGTGATGCAGCCTCAGGCGTTTGTGCCGCAACCCGCTTTTGATTTCACCCTTGGAACCCTGCCCCCCTTAAACCTACAGGATGCCATCAGCCAGAACAACACCTTGCTCAACGGGTTGATTACCGGTGGCAACACCGGTAACCTGCTGACCCAGGGTACCCAGGGCGCTGGCATAGCCGGGGGCTTGTTCGGGGCACTCAACAACAACAACCCGCTGACCACCCTCTTGCAAGGCACTCTGCTGGAAGGTGCCGCACCAAACCCGGCCCAGCAAATTCTGGATGCCAACACCCTAAACGCCATCAGTGTGCCCCAGGAAACAAATAACGCGTTTCCAGCCGATATGATGACCATGCTTGCCGCGATGGCCGCATTGGTAACGGGCCAAGACAAGGCTGCTGATACACAGCCTGCCCCACAAGCCATTAACGACGACGAGGCCCTCAACATTGCCCTGGCCGGAATGAGCCTGGACGACAAACTGGCCTTGTTCAAGGAAATTGAAGGGCTCATCGCGCCCGATGCCCCCGCCCCCAAGCCGGCTACCACACCAGCCCTCGCACCAGTGGTCAAGCCCGCCCAGACAACCACAGCAACCACAACCACCTCAACGGCCAAGCCGGTTAGCACCATTCGCCCCACCACACCGGTCGTTAAAAACCCAACCAACCCAACGGTCATCGCCCCGACCGTACCCCCGGCGGTTACCGATCCAAAACCGGCTGCCCCCACCGTTGACAATAGCAAGCCCAGCGTCAACATTGGCGGCACCATTCGAACCGTCGGCGTCAAACAGGCCACCGAACCCGTAGACAACCAGCCCACCACGTCACAAATTACCAACGGCCAGTTTATTCCCGGCCGGGATGTGATTAACAACGTCCGGGTCAACCCTGCCCAGTGGCAAAGCACGATTGAAAACCACCTCAGAGCCTTCCTGGCCAAGCAGGGGCAGAACGTTGATAACCTTAAAGGCAACAACGCCCTGATTGCCTACAAGACCATTTTTGGCAAGGACGCCGTCGACGTGGCCCAGGCCGAGGAATCGATCACCCGACTTTCCACAGCCATTGCCGCCAAGGCCGGCGCCCTTAACAACTAACCCCTCCAACGCTTATACCCCCTTGCCTAGGCTCGTCTACGATGTTTTATCCTCCTTCGTTTTAAGCCCATTGCCCTAGATAATCGCCATAGATAGTTGACCCCTTATCGACCGCCCCCTATCCTAAATAAAGATAGCCCAGCTTGCCTGGATCCACCTCAGTGCTAACAAGCGACATTTCCTCTCCCCCTCTTACCTTTCCCTGATCCCAAGCAGGGCCTCTCTCCCCTTCTCTCGTAGCGTTGTGGGCATAAAGGCTTAACCCTACCCCTCCTCTGATGAAAGCGATCCGTAAACTATCCCCACAAGCCGGCTTTGACTGGGTTGACGTGGCACCACCCCAACCGGGACCCGACGAGGTTCTGGTAAAAATAGCCCATGCCTCGGTTTGCGGTACCGACGTACACATAACCGACTGGGACGACTGGAGCGCCTCGCGCATCAAGCCACCGCTGACCTATGGCCATGAGTTCTGCGGTCACATCGAAGCCGTCGGGCCGGGCGTCGAGCACCTGGCCAAAGGCGACTACGTGTCGGCCGAAATGCACATTACCTGCGGCATCTGTGGCCCGTGCATGAGCGGCAAACCCCATATCTGTAGTGACGTTCAAATTGCCGGTATCGACCGTGACGGCTGCTACGCCGAATACATCGTGCTGCCCAAACGTCAAATCATCAAACTGCCCCCTTCCATCCCGCTGCATGTGGCCTCGTGCCTGGATGCCGTGGGCAATGCCGTGCATAGTGTCGAACGCGGCCATGTGTCCGGCCAGTCGGTTCTTATTACCGGCTGTGGCCCGATTGGACTGTTTTCTATTGCCGTAGCCCGGGCATTGGGTGCCACACGGGTGTTTGCTACCGATTTAAGCCCCTATCGCCTGGAACTGGCTGAAAAAATGGGGGCCCACCGCGTGTTTAACCCGGCCCAGGAAGATGTGCTCGGCACGCTCGACCAGCTGTTGCGCGGCCGAGGGATTGACGTGGTGATTGAAATGTCGGGGGCCGAAGCCGCCCTGACCCAGGGATTCGAAGCCCTGAAACCCGGTGGACGCATGGTACTGCTGGGCCTGCCCACCAAACCCGTACAAATTGACCTAACCCGGCACATCATCCTGAAGGAAACCGAAGTGGTCGGCGTCCATGGCCGGCGCATGTTCGACACATGGCTGCTGATGCTCGAGCTGCTAGACAGCGGCCAGTTGAACCTCGACCCAATTTTTACCCACCAGTTGGCCATGTCCGACTTCGGGCAGGCCATCGATTTGATGCGTTCGGGCCAAGCCGGTAAAGTGGTATTAAACCCCACCGCTTAAGCCTAGCCCGTATCCATACCCCCCCCCCTGCTAGCCCGGAGACCGTGTAATGACAACCTCCACCACAAACCGCCTGGCCTTCCTCGAAGACGACCTGCAACAACTCAAGGATCAGCACCTGTACCAGGAGCTGATGGTGATGGATAGCGCCCAGGGCGTTGAAATTACCATTGATGGCCGATCGCTGCTGAACTTCTCCTCCAACAACTACCTGGGGCTGAATACCCACCCCAAGTTGAAAGAGGCGGCCAAGCAGGCCATTGACAAATACGGCGTGGGCACCGGCTCGGTACGCACCATTATCGGCACCCAGGATATTCACCAGGAACTGGAAAGCAAGCTGGCCGAATTCAAGCACACCGAGGCCAGCCTGGTTCTACAAAGCGGTTTTATGGCTAACACGGCCGCTGTTTGCAGCATTATGACCGACCAGGACGTCATTTTGACGGACGAACTGAACCACGCCAGCATCATTGACGCCTGTCGCCTCTTGAAAAACACGCCCCGCCATATCTTTCGCCATGCCGACATGGCCCACCTCGAAACGCTGCTTGGACAGGAAGCGGTTCAGGCAGCCAGGCAGCGGCTGATTATTACCGATGGCATCTTCAGCATGGATGGCGATATTGCCCCGCTCGACAAGATTTGTGCCCTGGCAAACCAGTACAACGCCCTGGTGATGGTCGACGATGCCCATGCCAGCGGTGTGCTTGGCGCGCACGGCAGTGGCACGGCCAACCACTTCGGGGTAAGCGACCAGGTACATATCCACGTGGGCACCTTGTCCAAGGCCGTTGGGGCTCTTGGGGGCTACGTGGCCAGTACCCGAGCCATGCGCGAAATCATGATTAACAAGGCCCGGCCCTTCCTTTTCAGCACAAGCCACCCGCCTTCCGTTGCTGCCACGTGCCTGGCGGCATTGCAGGTCATGCAAACCGAACCACAGTGGATGGAACGGCTTTGGGCCAATACCAATGCCTTTAAAGCTGGTATGAAAGCCCTGGGCTACGATGCCGATAGTCCAACGCCCATTGTACCGGTTATTGTGGGCGAAAGTGCCCTGGCCCAGCAACTAAGCAAGCGCCTGTTTGAGCTGGGTATTTACGCCAGGGCCATTGTGTTTCCTACCGTGGCGCGAGACAAAGCCCGCGTACGGGTACAGCTTTGTGCCCTGCACACGCCAGAACACATTGAACAGGCCCTGACGGCCTTTGAAACGGTGGGCCGCGAGCTGGGTATTCTTTAGGCTGGCACCACTACCCCCTCTCCGACGGCTTGGTGATGCGCTTGTTTTGACTATAATGGGAAAATCGCCAACCGGCCCCGGTCGTCTGCGCCCCATGGCCGTGGGTTTGCACACAATTTGCACAGAACCCGCGTATACCATGGTTTTAAAAGTGCGTAAGGGCGCGCGCGCAAGTTGGCAATACCGTTGTTCGGGCCCCCTGTAAACGACCTTGTTTCGCCCGGTTTTTGCCGGTTTTCTGTTTTTCCCCCAAGGTCAGGCCCGCTGAAAGGATGGACCCCGTCATATGTGTGGCATTGTTGGATACATTGGCAAGAAGCCTATTGTGCCGTTGCTGTTGAACGGCTTGCAAACCCTTGAGTACCGGGGGTATGACTCGGCAGGGATTGCCTGGCTGGGGCCGGAAAACGACCTGTGCATGTTCAAGAAGGAAGGCAAGCTCAGCAACCTCCGTAGCCATGTCGATGCCCTGCATTTTCATAACGATGATGCCGTGGAATACCGCGGCATTGCCCATACCCGGTGGGCCACCCACGGCTCGCCCACCGACGAGAACGCCCACCCGCACACCAGTGCCGACGGCAATATCGTGCTGATCCACAACGGCATTATCGAAAACTATACCGAATTACGCGACGAGCTGAAAGCCAAGGGCTACTCGTTCAAATCGAGCACCGACACGGAAACTATCGTGCTGCTGCTCGAAGACATTCTAAAAACCGAAACCAACTTCCTCAAGGCCCTGCAACGGCTAACCAGCCGGCTGGTGGGGGCCTACGCCCTGGGTATTATGGACAAACGCCAGATGGGCAAGCTGTACGGCGTGAGAAACTTTGCGCCGCTGGTGCTGGGCGTGGGCGACGGTGAAATGTTTCTGGCCAGCGACAGCGTGGCCATCGTCGAGCATACCAACGAAGTGGTCTTCCTCAAGGACGGCCAAATTGTGGAACTGACAGCCACCGGCTACCACATCGAGGATTTTGCCGGCAAGCAGGTTATTACCGACAGCGAAACCATTGCCGCCAGCCAGATGATTCTGGACAAGAAAGGCTTTCGCCATTTCATGCTCAAGGAGATTTACGACCAGCCCGACGTGATACGGCGCCTGCTGAGCGAGCACCTGAAAGGCGATACGGATCCCGTCTCGATTTTGGACAAACCCGCCCTGGCCTTGTTCAAGAACCCCAAGCGCATTGTCATCGTCGGCTGCGGCTCGTCGCTGAATGCCGGCCTGGTGGGCAAGTACTTCATGGAAGCCGTCGCCCGGATTGACGTCAACGTGGAGAGCGCTGGCGAATACCGCTACCGCGACACGCTGGTGGACGAAGATACCATTATCATTGCCATTTCCCAGTCGGGCGAAACCGCCGACACGCTGACCGCCATTCGCCAGTGCAAGGAAAAGGGGGCCAAGGTGGTCACCGTCACCAACCGGGTCGATTCGACCATGGCCCGTGAATCCGACGCCGTGGTCAATGTCCATGCCGGTCTGGAAGTGAGCGTCTGTGCGACCAAAAGTTTTGTGGCCCAAGTGGTGGTGTTGTACCTGCTTGGGTTGCAGGTGGCCGAAGACCGAGGCACCCTGAAGGCCAACGAGCTGGAAAACCTCAAGCACCAGCTTAAGCAGTTACCCACCCAGATTGAAACCATGCTGGCCAACACCGACACCGTGCATACCGTGGCCAAAAAGTACGGCAGCAAGGAAAACATGCTCTTCATTGGCCGCAGCATGAACTACCCCACCGCCATGGAAGGGGCCCTGAAGCTGAAGGAAGTCAGCTACATCCATGCCGAAGGCTACTCGGCCAGCGAACTCAAGCACGGCCCAATCGCCATGCTCGATCAGGACATGCCCATTGTGGCGGTACTGACACCCGGCCCGCTGTACGAGAAAATGATCTCCAGCTGCCAGGAGGCCAAGGCACGCGACGCGCAGGTTATTGCCATCCACGCCGGGCCGGTTCAACAGGAAGCCGCCGACACCTTTGACGACATCATTACCGTCCCCACCACCCACGAATGGCTGAGCCCCGTGGTGGCTGTCGTGCCGATGCAGTTTTTGGCCTATTACATTGCCGAACACCTGGGCAAGGACGTGGACCAGCCACGCAACCTGGCCAAGAGTGTAACGGTCGAGTAAGGTAAACCCCCATCCCCAGGTTGTTACCATGCATTCCACCCTTACTGCCCAGCCCGTCGACCAAACCATCGAAGCCTTCCACGTCCAACTGCCTGGCCCGGCGTTGCTGCCGAACCTTGCTCCCCAGACGATTGAGACTGCCGTGGCCCAAGCCTTGAACGTCGACGTGGCCAGTCTCTTGCAATGGGCCATTGTGTCGGCCAATCCAACCCGATTGGTGATCGAGGGGAGCCTGGTGGGCGTTAACGTCACGGGGGTGGTTGAGTAAACCCCTTGGCCCCTGCCACGAACAAGCGGTATACTAGGCAACACCGTTTTTATGTCACCAGCCTACACAGGATCTCACGCTTATGAGCCATTCCACTGGCACGGCCACTCAAGACCCGCCCCTGGAGCAGACCTATATCGACCAGGCCCAGCTGTTATGCCAAGGTAGCGAATTTCTGCCGGGTGGTGTTGAAGGCCTGGCCCGACAACTGCAGCAGGCGGCACGCGATGGTAAACGGCTCAACATCAAACTGGGCCTCGACCCAACCCGGCCCGATCTGCACCTGGGCCACTCGGTGGTGTTGCGCAAGTTCAAGCTTTTTCAGGAACTGGGACATCAGGGGATTTTGATTATCGGTGATGCCACGGCCATGATCGGCGATCCGTCCGGTCGCAACTCCACGCGTCCGCCCCTGACCAACGACGAGATTATGGTCAACGCCGAGACATACCTGGCCCAGGCTGGCAAGGTTATTGACGTGGACAACGCCCGCATTGAGCGCAACAGCCAATGGTTGAGTGACATCAACCTCGAAGGCATCCTGAAGCTGGCCAGCAAGGTCACGGTGGCCCAAATACTGGTACGCGAGGATTTTGCCAATCGCTACGGGGCCCAGCAACCGATTTCGCTCCATGAATTTTTGTACCCGCTGATGCAGGCCTACGACTCGGTGATGATTGACGCCGACATCGAACTGGGCGGCACCGACCAACGCTTTAACAACCTGATGGGCCGGGAGCTACAAACGGCTTTCGAAAAATCGCACCGCCAGGGCGTGTTGCTGATGCCGCTGCTTGAAGGCACCGACGGCAAGATCAAGATGAGCAAAAGCTACGCCGAGCACTGCATTAACCTGACCGATACCCCCAACGATATGTTCGGCAAGCTGATGTCGCTGCCCGACGAAATGATTGTTCGGTACATGAAACTGGTGGGTCGCTATACCCCCGACGAAGTGCAGCAGGTCGAAGCGCAACTGCAAGCCGGCAGCAACCCGCGCGACTTGAAGGCGGCCATGGCCAAGCATGTCATTGCCCTGTACCATCCGCCCGAAACAGCCGAGGCCGCCGAGCAGGCCTTTGTCGACCAGTTTCGAAACAAGCAAATTCCCGACGACATCCCCGAAGCCACGCTGGCTGCCGGCACCGCCTATCCGCTTTTGACCCTGATTGCCGATCAAGGCCTGGCCCCCAGCAAGTCCGAGGCCCGGCGCCTGATTGACGGCGGCGGGGTAAAGTTGGACGGCGAAAAAGTGGCTGATGCCGGCTTCGAGTTAACCGGCCAGGCCGGTCAACACATTGTTTTACAGGTGGGCAAGCGCAAGTTTTTGAAACTCACGTTTGCCTGATCTGCCAAACGCACCATTGAGCCCTTGAGCAAGACACGCCTTCTAAAACAGTGCCTGCACCCATCGCCTCGCAATTGTAATTAACCCAAAACCAGCCGCCCCTCGCCACCAATGGCGGCATGCAACGCCTCAAGTACCTGCGCCGGAGTCAGGGTACTTACCCAAATTTGTTTCTGGCGGCTTGTCTGTCCCCGATGCACCACCACCGATTGCTTGGGCACTGCCAACACCGAGGCCAGCAGTCGACACACCGCCGTGTTGGCTTGGCCCTTGTCCGGCACCGCCTGCACACGAACCCTCAGGGCCGTGTCACCGGCCTCGGGCACGTCAATACACGACTGGCTGCTGTTGGGCACAACCTTAACCGGCAACAACGCCCCCGTCTTGTACGACCGGACGACAATCATCAGCGAGACCGTTCTCTCTTGCGGGTTAGTAGTTAAACCCGTTTTTGCGCACGTGAACCCAGGGCTGGATGTCTTCGCGCAGCATCTTGCCTTCATGCACCAGGCACTGCAACACCACGTGATCACCCAAAACCCACTGATCCTTGACTTCCGCATTCAGGAAGGCCACGGCATCCTTCAGGATCACCCCGAACTCGTTCTGTTCGGTACTCAGGCTTTCAAAGGCATTGTCCTGGGTTTTGACAAAGGGCTTCATCAATTCGTTGGACTGCTCGCCCAGAATGTTGACGACGAGCATCGACCCCACCGCCAGTTTCGGCAGGATGGATCGTTCCCTGGCCACGGCAATGGTCAATTGCGGCGGCTCAAAACCGGCTTGCATAACCCAGGATGTCAGCATCCCTTGGGCATCGGGCAAGCGGCCGGTACTGATAATGTAAATACCACTGGCAACGCGACCCAATGCTTTTGCAAATGTCTCCGGTGCTTGTTGCCCAACGGTCGTTGACATGGTGCAACGGTCTCCTAATCAAACAGGGTGCAAAGGCGGCAACGGCTGCAGAAGCTGCACAGCCAGCCTAGTTTGTTGATAACCTATAGCCGGACGGCAAATCCGACGCCAACTCAGCCATAAACAACAGTGTAGCGGAAAAATCGGTACAAAGCGAGGGGCGCCGTCATAATTTCGCCGCCGTCTCGCCTTAAAGCCAGCCACGTTTTTATTGAACCGCTTCGACTTCCTCAGTCTCCAGAATCTTGGCCTTGAAATCGGCCTCAAGTTCGTCGTCAAGGTTCATGTTGGTTTCATCAATCTCTTCAACGCCGCTGCCGTCATGGCGAATACTGCCATGGCTGTGGCGCGATTTGCCGTGGCGGTTCAACAGCTTGGTTTTATGCTTGCGCAAGCTGCGTTCAATCTTGTCGGCCAGCTTATCAATACTGGCATACAGGCTTTCCGAGGCTGCCTCGACCCGAACCACATGGCCGGGCACATGAACCGTGGCTTCGGCCAACTGGTTTTCGGCAATACGGGGGTTTTTTTCCACTTCCAGAATCACGTGGATTTCCTGGATAAAATCGTAGTGGTTCTCTAACCGTTGAAGCTTTTGCTGTACGTAGTCCTTAATGGCAGGGGTTAAATCGATGTTACGTCCGTTGGTCACAATTTGCATACGAGGACCACTCCCTTCGTTGAACTAAACGTGGACTCTACAATCAGGATGGGTTGGCTTGCTAGAGGTTTCTCTCTGGATTAACACAACCGTCAGACAGGGGCATATCTCGCCGTGACACCTCTCATTATAGCTTACCAACGCACAATTACAATTGGCTGTATGACCAATTTAATGTTTGTTTGTTAAGCCAATACCGGCTGTTGATGGTTGTTCTTGCCGTTCTTAAGTACGGAAATACCCGCATAGCGTGCCTGGGCACCTAAAAACTGCTCGATGCGAATCAGCTGGTTGTACTTGGCAATACGGTCACTACGACTCATCGAACCCGTTTTGATTTGGCCTGCATTGACGGCCACAGCCAAATCGGCAATGGTAGTGTCCTCGGTTTCGCCGCTGCGGTGGCTAATAACCGTACTATAGTTGGCTTCCTTGGCCATGGTAATGGCGGCCAGCGTCTCGGTCAGGGTACCAATTTGGTTTACCTTCACCAGCAGGCTGTTGGCCACGCCCCGCTCAATACCCTGGCTCAGGATGGCCGGGTTGGTTACAAACAGGTCATCGCCCACCAGCTGCAGCCGGTGCCCCAGCTTTTCGGTCATCGCCTTCCAGCCGTCCCAGTCACCTTCGGCCAGCCCGTCTTCAATCGAAACAATCGGGTAGGCCTCAACCAGATCAGCCAGGTAGTCAATCATACCGGCACTGTCCATGGTTTTGCCTTCGCCAGCCAGGGTATAGGTGCCTTTTTGGAAAAATTCCGAGCTGGCAACGTCCAGGGCCAGTTTCACCTCGGTATCGGTATTAAACCCAGCCGTTTCAATGGCTTCGAGGATGATTTCGATGGCCTGGCGGCTGCTCGTCAGGTTAGGGGCAAACCCGCCTTCGTCCCCTACGGCCGTGTTCAGGCCCCGTGCCTTAAGCAGGCCCTTGAGGGCCCAAAAGATGTCGGAGCCCCATTGCAGCGCTTCGGCAAAGGTATGGGCACCGACCGGCATAATCATAAATTCCTGGATATCCACGGTATTATCGGCATGGGCCCCGCCGTTAATGATGTTCATCATCGGCACGGGCAGCAGGCATGCGCTGATACCACCGATGTACCGAAACAACGGCAGTTTTAAGCTGGCAGCACCGGCCTTGGCCACAGCTAGGCTAACGGCCAGAAGCGCGTTGGCCCCCAACCGCGACTTGTCCGGTGTCCCGTCAAGGCTAATCAGCAGCTTGTCAATGTCCGTCTGGTTCAGGGCATCGTGGTCCACCAGTTCCGGGGCAATGGCCTCGTTGACGTTCTCCACGGCCTGCAGTACCCCCTTGCCCCGAAAGCGGTTCTTGTCCTCGTCGCGAAGCTCCAAGGCCTCTCTTGAGCCGGTACTGGCCCCCGACGGAACGGAAGCCCGCCCAGTTACCCCACAGCAAAGGGTTACATCCACTTCAACCGTGGGATTCCCACGCGAGTCTATAATTTCACGAGCCTGGACATGTTCAATAAACGATCCCATGGGCGGGGTGCCTCCAAAAAACGGGGTTGACGCAAAAGGCGCCTTGAAACAAAGGGCATTAAGGGAAGAGGGAGTTAAACGAAAAGCATTTAAACGGGGAAGGAGGGGGAGAAACCCTCATGCAAGCCACAACCGATACCGTCACCCATCGGCTAAACCGGATGAAACGGCATGGGGCTGTGCACCAGCATACTATAAAGCCAAGGCTGGTTACAGCACGGTCTGGCCCCAATCGATTGAAGGCACAGAGGGTCTTTACAGGATCTGGTAAAGCTGTTCGGCGTCCTGGGCCGGCACATGGCCTTCAGGCACACGGGCCACCCGAACCCGGGTTGTTCGCTGGCCGATGGTCAATACCAGCTCATCACCGACACAAATGGCGGTTGAGGCCTTGGCCATCTTGCCGTTCAACGTCACGCCGCCGGCATCGCAAAGTGCATTGGCCACGCTGCGGCGTTTAATCAGCCGCGACAATTTCAGAAACTTATCCAAACGCATAGCCAGTATTAGGGGGCAAACCACCGGTCGCGTCAACCTCGCGGCACCAAAAAGCCCCATCAAGTTGCGCATCAACAAGGCAAGTTGTGCAAACTGCTATACAATAGAGGGACGCAGGTCCCACGCCTTTTGGGCAAGGGGCGCCTGCCTCGGTTGTCCTCTTTCTTCCCTGTCGCGCTGCTTGCCTGTGCCTGCGTGTGCCAGTACGTGAAGGAAGGCAAAACCCCCATACAGTCATTACCGTTGGCCATTCACTTTCTATGGTCAAGCAACGCCCAGCCACAAGGCCCTTTTGCCCTTATGCATGAATACAGCAACGAAACCTTCCTCAACGCCCAGCGGCAGCTTGACGAAGTAGCCGAATTGATGAACCTGGACGCGGGTATCCACGAACGGCTCCGGTATCCGCGCAAGGCCCTGATTGTATCGGTGCCCATCAAGCTGGACAACGGCCACACTCGGGTATTTATGGGCTACCGCGTACAGCACGACCTGACACTGGGACCGTCCAAGGGGGGCATTCGCTTCCACCACGACGTGGACCTGGGCGAAGTGGCCGCCTTGGCCATGTGGATGACCTGGAAATGTGCCCTGCTGAACCTGCCCTATGGCGGGGCCAAGGGCGGGGTTGCCTGCTTCCCCGAGGAGATGAGCATTACGGAACTTGAGCGGGTGGCCCGCCGCTATACCACCGAAATCTTGAGCATGATTGGCCCGGAAAAAGACATTCCGGCCCCGGACATGTACACCAACGAGCAGATCATGGCCTGGATTATGGACACCTACAGCAACTTTATCGGCTATGCCGTGCCGGGTGTCGTTACCGGTAAACCGATTGCCGTGGGCGGATCGTTGGGCCGAAGCGAAGCCACCGGTCGGGGCGTGGCCTTTACCATCAAAAAGGCCCTCGAAAAAATCGATCTCGGGACGGACACCCCCACCGTCGCCATCCAGGGCTTTGGTAACGTTGGCAGCATTTCGGCCAAGTTTTTGCACCAAATGGGCTTCAAGGTCGTCGCCATTACCGATGTGGAAGGCGGCATCTATAACCCCAAGGGCATCGATGTGCCGGCCCTGTTGGCCTACGTCAAGGAACGCGGGTCGGTCAAAGGCTTCAAAAACTGCGAGGTGTTGGGGGCCTCCGAGATTTTCGGCCTCGAAGTCGATGTACTGGTGCCGGCTGCCATTGCCAACGTCATTACCGAGAAGAACGCCGACGCGGTCAAATGCAAAATTCTGGCCGAAGGGGCCAACGGCCCGGTAACCCCCGAAGCCGACAAGATCCTCAATGACAAGGGTATCTTTGTCATTCCCGGTATCCTGGCCAACGCCGGTGGGGTGGTCGTGTCCTACTTCGAGTGGAACCAGAACATCCAGCGGCTGTTCTGGGATGAGGCCCACATTGTCGAAAAACTGGAATACCTAATGGGCAAGGGCTTCGATGAAATGTACAACATCTACGCCTCGAAAAACGTCGACCCCCGTACCGCCGCCATGATGCTGGGGGTTGGGCGGGTGGCCGAAGCCAAGAAGCTGCGCGGCCTCTACCCCTAAGCCCCTTTGGAATAAAAGGATACAGCCCTAGAGGGCTGTAAACCAGCGCCAAAACTTCAGCCTGTCCCATCGGGAAGAGGAGGACGCAGGGGAAGCCGGTTTTGGAGTCGGGGGTGGCGGTTTGCCAATGGCCAGCATCAGCAACTGGCCGGCTTGATCGAGCACCTTCATGCGCGGCCAAATATAACGGCCATACAAATCGTAAATCGTACCGGGATCCGCTTCATCATAGTGTTCTCGGGCATGGGTGACATCCGCCCCGTTGTCATCATCGGTCAACAACAAGAAGCAATCATGCTCACCGTCTAAATCCTTGGATTGAAGGCCTTTCAGGTGCTCGACAAAACGCCCCTTGAACTGGCGTCCCAAGCTGTGTAGCGTTTGAATTACATGGGCAGCCGTCTGGTGCAGATACACATACGTGGCTCTTTTGGCCTGCCCATTTTGAACCAGGTGTTCGGCAACCTGGTTACACAACCGGTGTTTCTCCTGGTAGGAGACACCCGGATCGTTGAACGAGATTAAGCCAATACCGGAAAAGCGAAGGGGAGAAACCATCGGAAAAAACCAACCTTTATGGACACAGGAGGCAACCATGCCTACACACAATAAACGACCGGCAGCCGGCTACCGACCAATTAATAAAAACCAAACGGCATCGGAATTGTCACCCTCGCCTGGCATAAGCGTGCCCGGATAGAGGCCAATCGCGTTTGTTTGGCCTAGACCACTTCAATAACCGATTGATCCCCAATCATGAACCGATAGGCGGCCGGAGGCTGCTCGTTTCTGACCAGTTGGCAATCGGTGCCAAAGATACTTTGCTCGATGCGGGTCGGAATGCCTTCTATATGGCAGCGCTCCAGTAACACGCAATTGTCCAGTTCGGACTTTCGGATGATCGAGCCGTCGCCGACGCTTGAATAAGGCCCGATATAGGCATCTTCAATCACGCAGTGCTTGCCGATACTGACCGGCCCCTGAACCACGCTGTTGCGAACCACGGTCCCCTCGCCCACGCTAACCCGGCCCCGAAACTGGGCCCCGTCCTGCACGACATCCGCTGCCAGGTTCGGCTGGCAATAGGCATCCAGCACCACCCGGTTGGCTTCCAGCAGGTCATCCTTCTTACCCGTGTCCAGCCACCAGCCTTCCAGGCGGGTCGCCCGAACTCGCCTGCCATGGGCAATCATCGTGTCAATGGCATCGGTAATCTCCAGCTCGCCACGGGCACTGGGCTTTATTTGGGCAATGGCTTCAAAAACAGCCGCCGTAAACAGGTACACCCCAACCAGCGCCAAATCGGATTTGGGCTGGGCCGGTTTTTCCTCCAAGCCAACCACCTGGTGGTTGGCGTCGAGCTGGGCCACCCCGAATGCCTGGGGGTTATCGACGGATTTAAGCAGAATCAAGGCATCGCATGGGTCTTGCCGAAATGAGGCAATCAGGTCCGTCAGCGGGTTCTCAATAAGGTTGTCGCCCAGGTACATCACAAACGGCGAGGCCCCCAGAAACCCATGGGCAATCTTAACGGCATGGGCCAACCCGGCTGGCTCGTCCTGCTCGATAAAAGTCAGCGTCACGTCGGCTGGCTGCCATAGCTGGGCCGATGCCCGGATGTCGGCACCGGTTTCGGGACTGATAATTACCCCGATATCGCGAATACCAGCCTCGTACAGGCTAGAAAAGGCGTAGTGCAAAATAGGCTGGTTGGCTACCGGAACCAACTGCTTGGCCATGGTGTGCGTCAGCGGCCGAAGCCGCGTGCCACGTCCCCCGGCCAAAACGAGGCCTTTTATGGATTCGGGTTGGGGTACAGATCCTGATGGGGGCACTTGCCGGTTACTCCACGATAAAAATCCTTGACGGCCAGTTCAAAGGCCCGGTGGTGAAGCTGCAGGTCGGCCTGCCCGCTTCGCCAGGACTTTATTCTACTGCGAACCAGGCGCCAATGGGTATACAGCCAACAAAATGCGCGCTCAAACACCCCAGCCAATCCGGCACTGCGCTCGTAAAACACCATCAGCCGGTTGCGCTGGTAATAGTACGTCACCAGCGGTTTGGCCCGGCCGGTGGTTGCCCCTTCCTTGTGCAACAGCCGTGCCCGTGGGGCAATACGGCACGTTACACCGGCACGGGCTGCCCGCAGGCAGTAGTCGGTATCCTCAAAGTATAGGAAATAGGCCTCTGTCCATAGCCCGACGGTTTTCAACACCTCGACGGGAATCAGCATGGCACAGCCCGACAGGGCTTCGACACAGCGGCCCTCGCCGGCTGGCCGAACGAAGGCATCGCCATAATGCCGCACCGCCCCGGTCCAATGGGTCATGTAGGTGCCCACCCGCTGGAAGCTGCCGTCGGGGTTCAGAATCACCGGACCAATAATACTGTTGGGGTAGGTCTTGGCCATCCAAACCAGCTCGGTCAGGCAGTCGCGACGAACCATCGTATCGTTGTTCAGTAGCCACACGTACTCGAAACGACCGGAATCAAGAATGGCCTGAAACCCCAGGTTGTTTCCGCCGCTAAATCCCAGGTTGTCCGGAGCCTGAATCAGGTGGCAGTCGGGGTAGGCCTGGGCAATGGCCTCGGCCGAGCCATCCTGGCTGTCGTTGTCCACCACCCACACCTCGGTATCGGCATAATCCTGGCTGGCCAAGGCGTCAAGACACGCCAGGGTATCGCTGGCGTTTTTATAGTTCAACACCAGCACGGCAACCCGGGGCAGGGGGCCTTCAATAGGTTCGTGACTGGGGGACGACATCATATCGGGCAAGACCTCTCCCCGTAAAACGTAACGGGTACTAGGACAGCTGGGCCATCAAGTCACGAATCAACTGATCGATATTGACGCCATGAACCAGAGCACTGGCTTCCAGGTTTTCATGGCGGGCGGTTTCGGTTTTGGCATACAGCAGCAGGCCGTATTGGTCCAATACCGATTCGCTGCCGGGATACTGCTGCAGTATCTCGCTCAGGGCCATTTGCTTAATGGCTTCAGTCTGGGGCATGCACCCTCGTCTCCTATTTCAAACAGACGGTTCGCACAGGGGAGGCGCCATCACCCCTCGGCGAAAATTCTAAAACGAAGCCCTACCCAAGGCGCGGTATTTGCGGGCGTTACTGTCCTTCATTGTCGGGCACGGCTGCAACGGGGTCAAGCCCGCTGACCGACAGCTCCGGGGCAAACGCCGGTTGGGCTGGGCGCTGGGAAGACAAACCGTTAACCAGGGCGTCCGTTAGCGAGGCAATATTAACCACCGACAGCCCCGAGGTTGGTCCCTGATCATCCCCCTCGTCCTGGGGCAGCCCATGGGGGACCAGCATGCGCTCAAAACCGAACTTGGCCGCCTCCTTGATCCGAACCGACCGTTGGCGCAGAGGCCGGCACTCGCCGGTTAAGCCCACTTCGCCGGCCACCACCAGTCCCGGCTGGCACGGAATGGAACGGGCGCTGCTGACCAGGGCCATGGCCAAGGGCAGGTCAATGGCGGGTTCGTGAATACGCAGGCCCCCGACCACATTGACATAGATATCGAGGCGCGAAAAATCCAGGCCCACACGCTTTTCCAATACGGCCACCATCTGGTGCAGCCGCGACAACTCAATGCCGTTGGCCACCCGCCGGGGGGCCGCGTAAGCCGTACCACCCACCAGGGCCTGTATCTCAACCAAAATGGGTCGGCGCCCTTCCAGAGCCACCCCCACCACGCTGCCGGGCACCGCCTGGAAACGACTTTCCTGCATAAACAAACCGCTGGGATTGCTTACCTCGACCATGCCCTTGGCCTGCATTTCAAACAGCCCCACCTCGTTCACACTGCCAAAGCGGTTCTTGATGGCTCGAACCACCCGCAGGTTCTGGTATTTTTCCCCTTCCAGGTACAGCACGGTGTCGACCATGTGCTCCAGCAGCTTTGGCCCGGACAAGCCGCCATCCTTGGTCACATGACCAATCAAAACGGTGGTAATGCCCATGGCCTTGGCCAGTTGCATCAACACCGATGCTGACGACTTAATCTGGTTAACGCTGCCGGGCGTCCCACTCATTTGCGGGATGTACAGCGACTGGATACTGTCGACAATCAAGAGCTGGACGGGGCGTTTCTTGATCAGGGCTTCGAGCTTGTCCACCTGGGTTTCGGCCACCACATCAATACCCTGGCCCGATAAGCCCAGGCGGTTGGCCCGCAACCGGATCTGTTGCGGCGACTCCTCACCGGCCACAATCAGCACGGACTGACCGGCATCGGCCACATGCTGGGCCATCTGCAGCATCAAGGTGGATTTACCAACCCCCGGATCACCTCCCAGCAGGCAATAGGCCCCCGGCAGGCACCCACCACCCAACACACGGTCCAGCTCGGGCATGCCCGTGCTGTAGCGCATGGTCGACTGCCCTTCGTCCACGTCGCACAAGGCCACGGGCTCGTAAAAGGCGGTTTCCGTCACCACCCGGCGGGTATCCGAGGGCCCGTCATCGTCGCTCAGAGTAATCTGCTCAAAGGAATCCCAGCTCTGGCACTCGGTGCAACGGCCCAGATACTGGATGCTTTCGTAGCCGCAATGCTGGCAGTAATACACGGTCCTGGTTTTGCGTTTCTTGGCCATCGGCAGGTGCCATCGCCCCTTTGCTGTTTAATCACGGGTCCATCACGGATCCATCACTGTCCCCAGTGTACCCCAATCCCGCCGGCTGGTTTAAGGGCCCGGTTGCAATCTTGGGTCAAAAAAACCCTTAATAATGTTTTTATATTTATATAGTTTTTGATGTGCGTTCTCTTTTGATGTGCATGCGCTGTTTAAGCAACAGGATTGTTTCTGATGGGATCCGTTTCCGCTTCCTCCGCCAGACCCCTCAAAACCGTGACGACCACCAGCGTAAAACGCTATAACGCAGGCGGCGGCGCCAGCAATGGCAGCGCAGCAGCAACAACCAACCGCTATAACCCGGTGACCCAAGCCACGCAACCGATGGTTCCAGCAGCAAGCCCTGCAGCAACTCATGCCGTACGAACCAGACCGGTTATTAATGCCGCCTACAGCAACGGCACCCCCTTCGAAGGCGAAATCACCGTCGACATCCAGGAGGAAGGCACCCCCTCGCCAGTACCTACCCCTGCCCCGGTAGTGCCGCAAACCATCAATATTACCGTGGTCCCGCCACCGCCACCGCCCGTCAACGTCGACGTGAACGTCAACGTCGAGGCCCCCGAAATCACCGTCAACAACCAGGCCCAGGCCAATGCCCAAGCGGGTGTTCAGGTCGTCAACGAAACCCAGCAGGTTGAAGCGGCGCTGGTGGCCGCCACCAAAGCCGGTTCCTTAAACCAGGGCTATGTACAGATTTCCGGCAGGCAGTCCAATGCAAGCGCCTGGTACCAACCCACCGACCACAGCAAATGGTATCAGCCGACCGATCACAGCAAGTGGTACCAACCCACCGATCACAGCAAATACCCGGTCACGCCGCTCATCTTGGATCTTGACGGCAACGGCCTGGCATTCTCCAACATCACCAAGGGTACCCGCTTTGACATTGACGGCGACGGCCTCAAGGAACAGGTCGCATGGTCAACCGCTGATGCCTGGCTGGCACTGGACCGCAACGGCAATGGCACCATCGACAGTGGCAAGGAACTGTTTGGCAACCAGCACGGTGCAGCCAACGGCTTTGAGGAACTTAAAAAACATGATGACAACCACGACGGCATCATTAACAGCCAAGATGCCGTCTTTACCCAGCTCCGCACGTGGATCGACGCCAACGGCGATGGCGTCAGCCAGGCCGAAGAACTAAAAACACTCCAAGAAGCTGGCGTCAAGCAGTTGTTCCTTGCCTATGACGAATCCAGCGCCACGGATACCCACGGCAACGAATTCCGCCAAATCAGCCAACTGGGCTTCCAACGCAGCGGCTGGCTGGCCCAGCGCGTGAGCAAAACCCAGGGTATTAGCCTGGCACAAGCCCTCTTTGGCGCCCTCATCGATGTCTGGGTTCAAGCCCTCAAAACAGGGAATCAGGCCGCATGACCTTTCAAGGTGTTACAACCAGCAGCGTCAAGGTCTACGGGGCTGACGGGCAAGTGCGACAAAACGCAACCTCTGCCTCTACCCCATCCCCTGCTTCCATGCCTGCGGCTGCACGTCCCATCGCCACGCCCGCGGTGCCCGTAAACGTTCCAGCCGCGTCGAGGGTCATACATGCGGCCACCACAACTACCACCACGCCTGCCACCACCATAA
>JAGQHJ010000038.1 GCA_020431915.1 Cyanobacteria bacterium HKST-UBA04
ATCAAAGGCAAGGGCGGTGGCGGTGATGACAGCCGTGCTGTCTAAGGCCAGGGCCTGTCGGATGGGCGTCATGAAGTACTGGGGCACGCCCCCCAGCCCCATGGTGTGGAACCGGCGAAACTCACCGGCTATGGCCGCAAGCGTCGCTTTTTGGGTTTTTTCGTCGGGCCTTGTATCGGGGGCTTTATGGGCCAGTATCGAAAAGAGATGGCCCATAAAGTTCAGGGCATCCTGGCCGTTGGCCAGGGTGAGTTGGCCTTTGTAGGTGGTGGGGGCGGTAAACGCAAAAACCGGGTTGGCAAAGCGGTTGCCGAGCAGACGGATCTCCACGGTGTCTTGGGCCGGGGGATCACCCAGGTAGTTTCTGGTGGCGGCGGTAATATCCGCTATGATGCCGGGTTGGTCGAAGTCGCCGTTCCATTTTACGGGTTGGCCCCCCTTGGTGACCGTCAGGACCGCACCAAAGGACGGCAGTGAGTGAAGACGCATGCAAAAAGCCAATTTGTTAAATATGTAGCAATTTAAGCCACCCATGATACGGTGTCAAGCGCCGTGCCAAGATCCGCCTCAGGATTTTCGGTGGCGTGCGTACCGGTAAACGGCCCAACCCACGGCGCCACCAAACAGCATGACGCCGGCCTGCGCCCATGGCGAGGGCGTAGGGGGTGATGGGGCAGGTGGGGGGGTAGTGGGTTTGGGTTGGTTCGCTTGGTCAATTTGGTCAATTTGGCCCGTGCGGTCGGTTGGCGTGTTGGGTGAGTCGGACGGGTCAGGTGGATCGGGCCATTCGGTGTCGGTATGAATATCGTGGCTAACGGCCTCAGCCCGGTGAGGGTGAGGGTAGTCGTCCGTGTTGGTGCCGGCCTCGGCCCAAACAAACCCGTTCAGCGCCAGTACGATGCCTAGCGCTAGCCCCATGTAGAGCGCTAGCCCCATGCTTATGCCAGGCAACAAAACAGGTTGGAGCGGGGTCATTTTCATGCCCGGTCCCACTGGTCCCATTGGTCCTGCACGTAGGGAGCGTGATTGACCATGGCCTGTTCGGCGCGGTACAGCTCGCGGCCCAGGTAGGCGGCATGATCGAGCCGGCTGACCAATCCGTGCTCGATGAGGCTTTGGTACAGGGCCCGGTGGTTGGGGCCATGGATCTCGGCCAGCCGTTCGCCCTGGTTGCTGAAGTGGGTAACGGTGAGACTCTGTGTGGTGTAATCCATGTCAATCAGCAGGTAGCCGACGGGATCCTGTACGATGGCGTCACTGCCTATGGCCATATAGGTCGGTACGTCGGGTTTAAGGGGGCCGGTAAAGGGGACGGGAGCTGGTGGGTTGGCTTTGGCTTGGGCCACGGCGGCCGTAATGGTCTCAACGTCGCAGCAGTTGATTAAATCCACCAGGGCTACTGTGCGGCGAAAATGTTCGACCCCCGCCAGGCTGATGTTCTTGATGACCGGGCGCTTGCCTTTGGCGCCAATCATGCGCCGATGATCGTCTAGCCCGTTTTGGTGCAGGGCCAGAAACGATTGCCCGGGCAGGTGGCCACAGCTTTCGGTTGGATCGAGGCCGCAAACCACAATGGTTTTTAAGGCGGGCTGGGTCAGGCAGAATTCAATAATCTGCTCGATACCAATGTTTTCCGTATTCAGGCCCAGCACAATCAAGCCCTGGCAAACCGGGTGGTCGGCCAGTTGCTGGCGCAGCGCCTCGCTGGCCAGGGTGGTGACTGCGACCGGGTGCTCGTAGACATAGGGAGCATCGGTGGCTGTTGTCGGGCCGGATTGTTTAGGGGCTTCAGAGGCTTTGGCTGCTTCGGCTGCTTCACGTGCTTTAGGGACCATCAGGGCGGGCAGGGGCTCCAGGCTTTTTTAGGGGCTTGTGCTGCCTATTTTAACACCAAGGATTAGGTCGGGTTGGGTTGACGGGCGTTTGAGAGGGACAAAAAACACTAAACAGCTAAAAAAGGACCCAAAAAGAACCAAAAAGGAAAAGGGCGGAACCCGTTCACAGGTGATCCGCCGGAGCTAGTGTATGGTGTTGTGTGTGTGGTTGAGTATGGACAATCGTGAATCGTGATGAGTAGTAGTGTGGAGTGTTTGATGATGTCTCTCAGCCTGCCGCAAGCGGTTTTAAGCCGCTGCGTGGCGAGGGTGTGGTTGTTTCGAGATGTTGAAATAGGATGGGTGGTGATGAGCGTGTGGGTTTCGTTAGGCCAAGTAATCTTGTTTATGCCGGGACGAGGGTGTCAGGCGGCATCCATTTGGCCGTCGCCAAGCATACGCTTGGCCTGTGCCAGGGCATCGTTTACCCACTGGTTGGTGCGGCTGGCGCTAAGCACCGCGGCATTGTGCCGGTCGGCCAAGGCTTGTGCCGACGTCGAGAAAAAGCCCGAGGCAATGAGTTGGCTGAGTTGGTTGGCGCGCCGTACAAATCCTTGCCGGGCATAGGTGACCAGGGCCGGCAAAATAATGTCGGGCCGCGACGGTGTGATGGCAACCAACTGGCCGTTGCGGAAATGAAGCACATCACCGCTCGGGAATGCGTAACTTTCAAACAAGTGGGTGGGTACCAGGTTGCCGTTGGGCAACAGGGTATAACCATAGGCGCTGTAGGCGAGCTCTAGTTCGGTGCTGTCAAGGTTGACACCGGGCAATTCGTTGGCCGCCTTTAGCGTGTCGGCCAGCCCCTTGGGCAGCTTGTTGCCAAAGTGTTTAAAAATGCGTTGCGTTTCCATACCGTTAGCCATTCTAAACTCGCTCCCATAGCCTGATTAAATAATCGTTTATTTGTCCGTCAAGGTGGTGGTCTATTCAAAGCAATCCGTGTGGAGGGAAGGGATTGTTCTGGTGTGTTGTTAGGTGTGTTGTCCTGTGAGAGCATAAAGATTTTTTTAAGGCGGTTGTGAACGTGTTGTTTAAAAAAAATAAGCTCAGACACTGATTATTAGCCTATTCATAATTTCTTAACAATTCTAAATGCGTGTGAAATGAGGGGGAGAGCCCCCTGATTTTTTCCCGGCTTGTCCCCGTTTGCGAAGCGATCCAAAATAAGAAGGCGGCCCTTTTTTAGAGAGCTCTATAAATGGTACAGGGTTGCTGGCGATGATGAGAGGGATGCGGCCTTCCGATGTCCGTTCTGATGACTGACGCTAACAAAACCACCTATCCGATGCTGCAGCCGATTGAAGGCCGAACGGTTGCCGTGGTGCCCGCCACACCCGGCCGGTATAACAGCTTTCCTTGCCTGGCCACCGAACCGCACACGGGTAACGTGGTGCTGGTTTATCGCCAGGGCCGGTTTGATGCCGCCGATGACCGGCCGGGCATGCAAACCCATGGGTTGGATGGCGGTATTTGGTGCGTGCGCCGTTCGCCTGTGGGGACGTGGTTTGAGCCTACCTGCCTGTGGTCGGCCGACGGGTTTGAACCGGGACTGATTGATGCCACCTTGAGTGTCCTGACCGACTGCACGTGTCTGGTCGTGCGGCGTTATCCGCATGCGCAAAACCTGTTTGTCTCCGTGGCACCGAATGGCACGGCGCTTGAGGCCATGCCATGGCCATGGAGACTGCCCACCAAGGACGTGTTTTTGAACGATGCCCATTGGGGGCGGGTTATTGAACTGCCGGATCGCTGGTTGATGGTGGTTTACGGTATTACCGAGGAAACCCTGTGGTGGCAAAATCAGCGGGGCCACAAGCTGCCGGTGGAGCGGGCCAGCTTGTTTGCCTCCTTTGACAAGGGCCGGAGTTGGCGGTTTCAAAGCTGGATTGGGCCACGGGTCTTTATGGGGGCCGGCAGTGATCGCAGTGCCAACGAGACAAGCGTGGTGCTGGCAGGTAGCCGGTTGTTGGCCTTGATGCGTACGTTTGGGGGCAACGACACCATGGACCAGCCCGCCCCATTGTTTATGTGTCATAGCGATGATGGCGGCTGGACATGGAGCGAGCCGACGGCCACGGGGCTGTATGGCGAAGCCCCGGTTTGGCGGCAACTGGCCGATGGTCGCCTGTTGGCATGCTACCGTGGGTTTGTACCCCACCGAACCGCTTACGAGCTGGGTGGCACCTTTTGCCTGGCATGGTTTGACAGCCAAACCATGGGCTTTGGCCCGGAGATGGTCATGGGGCACTACCATGGCAACCACTACGACGGGGGCTATGGCGACGTGATTGAAACCGAGCCGGGCCGTGCGTTGCTGTGCGCGTTTTATGCCAGCCAGGACACTCACCCGGATCGGCGCTTCCCGGCGATTATGACGGTTGATGTCGCACTTTAACGCAGAGCGGCTGCCGTTACTGCCAGGTAACCCCTTAAGGCTTGTTTTGGTTGACTTTGTGGGGACACAGGGGCGATGATACCATGACACGGACACGGACGCCGGGCGTTGGCCCCCGTGATACCAGAGCGATTGGATTTGGACGATCATGCTGAGTTTATTGTTGCTGGGCCTGACCATTATCGCCTCGATGATTGTGGTACGCATCGGCGCCATTGCCCTTGAGTTGACCGGCCTGCCCGAAGACCAGGCCTCCTTTGAGGCGCTGTCGTCGTATACGGGCACAGGCTTTACCACCAGCCAGAGCGAATATGCCATTGGCAGTCCCCAGCGCAAAAAAGTCATCATCACCCTCATGCGCTTGGGCAGCGCCGGGGTCATTACCACCATTGCCACGCTGGGCGGCACGTTGATTGCCACCCCCGATATTATGCAAACCCTGTTTCATCAGGATCAGGCTACGATGGGGGTTTGGGCGTATGCGCCGCTGGTGTTGGTTATTACCGCCATTGTGGTGCTGGGGCTGGTATACAGCTACCTGAAGCGGCCGGCTTTAAACCGCCTGGTCAAAGAGGTTATTTCGATGCTGCTGCTCAAGGGGCAGTTTGTCCAGCCGGTTAACTACGAAGAGATTTGGATGAACCCGCATGGCAACGGGTTTGTACAGGTTACCCTGGCCGTGGGCAACCCGTTGGTGGGCAAGCGTCTGGCTGAATTGGATTTGGCCGGCAAGCGCATTACGGTGGTCAGTGTCGAACGTCTCAACGAGTCGGTGCTGGCGGTTGACGACAACCTGTCCCTGCAGCAGGGCGATCTGGTCAATGCCTTTGGTCCGGTGGTGACCATTCGAAAGGTCTTTCATGTCAGCGAGTCGGAAGTGGACGAGATCAAAAAAATCAGCACGCTTCAGGATCGCGATGCCACGCTGCCCGTTGGCACCCTGGCTCCGGTGTTTGCCTTGCAGAACCAGGCGGGCGAAACGGTTCGTTTGGATGCCTTCAAGGGTAAGCACAATGTCATCCTGTATTTTTATCCGAAAGACAAGTCGTTTTTCTGTTCGCGGGCCATGCGCGAGTTTGCCGAGTACAAGGCCCAGCTTGACGAGTTGGAGACGGTGGTGATGGCCATCAATCCCGAGTCCATCGATTCGCACCGGCAGTTTTGTTCCGTTACCAGTCAGGGCGCCGTCGAGATTTTAAGCGACCAGAACAAGCTGGTGTGCAAAGCCTACCGTACCCTGATGCTGAGCGGCCTGCTGGTTAACCGTACCGTGTACATCATCGACAAGGAAGGGTTGGTTCGGTACGCCAAGCGGGGTGGTCCCCCCATTGGTGAAATTCTGGCCAATATTCCATGCAGAACGTACGCCGACGTGTTGGCCGAAAAAGAAGCGGCCCAAGAAGTATCGCAGGTCGGTGTGGGGCGATTGTCTCCCGCCTAGGGTGAAGGTTTTTCTGTTGCTAGGGGGCCGGGTTTGAGATGAGCTGGTGCACGTGGTTAATGTCGTGCAGTACGGCATCGCTAAGTTTAATGTCGATGCTGTCGATGTTCTCTTTCAACTGCTCGATGGTGGTGGCCCCAATAATGTTACTGGTTACAAACGGCTGCTGGTTAACGAAGGCCAGCGCCATCTGGGCCGGGCTCAGGCCATGGCGTTTGGCAATGTCGACGTAGCGTTCGGTGGCTTGCTGGGACGGCTCGTTGCTGTAGCGATCAAACACCGGGAAGAGTGTAATGCGCGCCCCTTCTGGGCGCTTGCCGCCCAGGTACTTGCCGCTTAAGACGCCAAAGGCCAGCGGCGAGTAGGCGAGCAGTCCAATCTGTTCGCGAATGGACACTTCGGCCAGCCCTACCTCGTAGCTTCGGTTTAGCAGGCTGTAGGGATTCTGGATGCTCATCATCCGCGGGCGGCTGGGTACCTGTTCGGCCAGGTGTAAAAACTGCATGGCCCCCCAGGGGGTTTCGTTGCTCAGGCCCACGTAGCGAATCTTGCCTTCTGCAACCAGCTCACCCAACACATCAAGAGTTTCGGCCAGCGGCGTAAACTGGTCATGGGGGTCGTGGGTGTAGCCGAGCTGGCCAAACATGTTGGTGTGCCGTTCGGGCCAGTGCAGCTGGTACAGGTCCACGTAATCGGTTTGCAACCGTTGCAGGCTACCTTCGAGGGCCTGCCGGATGTGGGTGCGGTTGAACTTCGTTTGCCCGTCACGAATCCATGTCATATGGCTGGGGCCGGCGACCTTGGTGGCCAGAATGACCTGGTCGCGGTTTTTGCGCGCCGCAAACCAAGAGCCAATGCAGGCTTCGGTGCGCCCCTGGGTTTCGGCCTTGGGCGGCACGGGATACATTTCGGCGGCATCAAAAAAATTAACCCCTCGGCCCAGGGCAAAGTCCATCTGATCGTGGGCATCCTGCTCGGTGTTCTGCTGACCCCAGGTCATCGTGCCCAGGCAAATGACACTGACGTTTAGGTCGGTGTTTCCAAGTTTGCGGTATTCCATGGCGGTGCGTGGGTGCCTCCGTAACGAACAAGAAAACGGGTGGAAACACCGGCCCGCCCATTGTGGGGGTTTAGTGTGAGCGGGCCGGTGTGGGCCTGTTTATTCGAGGCCCACTTTTTTGATGGTGATGGTTCGGGTTTGCTGATCAAACCATGCCTGCACGTAAAACCGTTCCGGGTGCATGGCGTAGTTAATCAGCTGCGAGGTTTCGTCGTGCTCGTCGGCGGTGGACAAGGACGTAATCTGGCCATAGGGATCAAAGGCCAGGTCGGTGATGCGGGTTTCATCGACAAAGGTCATTTTCGACGGCTCGTGGGGCTCTACCCGTCGGTTTGCCCAGGCACACTGGCCTTCGAGCAGGTCGGCATTGCCGCGGCTGCCACCGGTTTTGGATTTGGTAAAGGTCAGGGTGGTGGCCATTTTGCTGGGTTGTCCGTCCACCTGTTTCATCGAGATGGTCATGCCTCGACCGCCTCGGCAAGCCAGTACGTCCATGGCTTTTTCCGGGTTGGTGGGTTGTGACATGTCGGGCAGTTCGGCCATAGCGGTCGATGCCCACATGGCTGTGGCGGCAAACGTGGCGAGGGCCACTGTGTGAAGGGTCTTCATAAGGGGTGGGTCTCCAAGGGCTGGTACAAAAAGGCTGGTACAAATTGAAGGTATAACCTTTTGGTTGGGCGTATTATACCTTTTGGTTGGGCGTATTATACCTTTTGGTTGGGCGTATTATACCGTGATGACCACCACAGCCTCAAGGCCACCAGCTTGATGCCCTCAAGGCCACCAGCTTGGCCGGAAGGGGCACTGCCATTGAAGCGGGGGGCTGTGGGCGGTATAATAACCTTCTATTCGGTAAAGCCTGCCGCCAAACCATTGAGCAGGCCTTGTTGGTGGGGGTTTTTGTCTTAGTGGTGTGACACAACAGACCGTTGAGCCCGAAGCCAGTGAGACACCGTAACCGAGACTGTGACCGTGAGATGGGAGCCGATGCGATGACCTTGTCCGCTTCAATGCAAAAACCGGCCACGCAATCAAAAAGTCGTTTGTCGGTGCCCTTGGACGGCTACTGGTTTGGTCCGCAACGGCATGCGGCCACTGGCCAGACCACGTTTGGGCTGTATGCCCCCAATGCCCACCACGTGTCGCTGGTGCTTGACGGTTCTTCCGGCGCCGATTCGCAGCGGGTTGATGTGCAGGTTGCGATGACGGCTGATGCATCGCGGCCAGCAGGGTGGTTTTCGGCTACGGTGGCCCAAGTCGAGCCGGGGCAGTCCTACGGCTTTGTTATCGACGATGAGTTGCGTGTGCCGGATCCGGCATCGCGCTGGCAACCCGATGACGTGCACTGCGGCAGTGTGGTAGTGGCTTCGGCTGATGCCTACCCATGGCACTGCCCGGATTGGCAGGGCCGGCCTTTTGAAGAAGCCGTGATTATGGAGGTGCATGTGGGCACCGCCACACCCGAGGGGACCTTTGCCGCGCTGCAGCAGAAACTGGATTATTATGCCGATCTGGGGGTGACGGCTTTGGAGCTGATGCCGTTGGCCGATTTCCCCGGTCCTTACAACTGGGGTTACGATGGTGTGCTGCCCTTTGCCCCCGACTCGACGTACGGTACCCCCGACGATCTTCGGGCCCTGATTGACGCGGCACACCAGCGGGGCCTGATGATGTATCTCGATGTGGTGTACAACCACTTTGGCCCGGAAGGCAACTACATGTACGGGTATGCCGCTAAGCTGTTCAATCGGCGGCAAAAAACCCCATGGGGCGATGGCCTTCAATTGGGTCGCGACGGGGCAGGCCAGGTGTTGCGCCGCATGTTTATTGAAAACGCCTGCTATTGGTTGTGCGACTACCGCTTTGACGGTTTGCGCCTGGATGCGGTCCATGCCCTGGATCCCGCCGTGCAGGTGGATTTTTTAACCGACCTGGCCCTGACGGTCCGGGCCACCGTGGCCCGGCAATCGGCTGGCGGTAGCCCTCGCCATGTACACCTGATGCTGGAAAACGATTTTAACCAGGCCTCGCTGCTGTCGCCCGGCTTGTACAATGCCCAGTGGAACGATGATGCCCACCATGCGTTTCACGTCACCCTGACCGGTGAGTGCGACGGGTATTATGCCGACTACCACCACGCAACGTCGTCGGCATCCGGCATGGCCCACTTGGGCCGGTGTTTGGCAGAAGGGTTTGCATACCAGGGCGAGCCTTCCCCGTTTCGTCAGGGCGAGGATCGCGGCGAAGCTTCCCAGACCCTGCCCCCGACGGCGTTTATTAATTTCCTGCAAAACCATGACCAGATTGGCAACCGGGCGTTTGGTGATCGCTTGTCTACATTGGCCAGTGAGGCGGCGCGCCATGCGGCCATGGCCCTGTTGCTGCTCAGCCCGGCCATCCCTATGCTGTTTATGGGCGAGGCGTGGCAGGCCGAAACCCCCTTCCTGTTTTTCTGCGATCTGGGCCCCCACCTGAACCCGAAAATTGTGAAAGGGCGGCGCAACGAATTTGCCCATTTTGCCGCGTTTGCCGACCAGGCCATGCTCAAGGCCATCCCGGATCCCACGGTGCGTCAAACCGTTGATCGCTCGACACTGAATTGGCAGGCGCTCGATGAACCGGGTCCTCAAAACTGGCTGCGTCGGGTCCGACAATTGCTTGCCTTGCGACGTCAGGCCATTTGGCCGCTGCTTAAGTCGGGGCTTGCCATGTCGGGGCGCTGGACGATTGCGCATCAGACCGTGCTGACCGTCTCCTGGCACGAGACGGAATCGGGCCGACCGTTGTGGACGCTGGTGGCGAATCTGAGTGACGCGTTAGTACCTGTAGATGCCGAGCCGGCGTGGATCAAGGCATCGGGATTGAAGCCGTTGTATAGTACCCACCCCGGCCAAACGCCCGTTGATGATCCGGCCGTTGTCTCGTGGCCGGCGTGGGCCGTGGCCGTGTGGGCCGGAGAGGTCTCCTGATGGTATTACCGACGTCCATGGTGGCCAAGTCGATGGCGTCCGATGCAGTGGGCGGCCCATGCATTGTGGTTGAGGATGCCGATACCCTGTCTGCCGTTCTCGCCCATATTCATGGGCAGGTGCCTGTTGATGGCACCGACGAAGCAGACGGGGCAACGTTACGGCCAGTCGTGATACCGGCGCCGTCGGGCGAGGCAGCCGTGACTTGCCCGCCCGTGTTGCTGTTGACGGATGACGGTAATTCGAGCGATTCGAACGAGTCGGTGTCGGTGGTTTTGTCGGTACCGCCCGATGCCGGGCAGCCCAGCCAGTTGTATTGGGTATTTGAGGAAGCCGGTGGGCACCGGCGACAGGGGACGGTCGAGCTGCAGACATTACCTTTGGTTGAAGCCCAAACTAAATCCCAAACCAAAACAAAACCGGCTCGGCAGGGCGAGGGGCAATATGGTGAGGGTCGGTGTTTGGTGTTGCCCTTCAAGGTGCCGGTTGGTCGGCATCGGTTGGTATTGTACGTCAACCAAAACCCCGTGCCTGCCTGTCAGTGCTGGGTGATTCGTACGTCAGCCTCATGCTACAGCCCGCCCGCTTTCGAGCAAAAACGACTTTGGGGCATCCATGCAGATCTGTGGTCGTTGCGCAGCCAGCGCAACTGGGGTGTGGGCGATTTTACCGATGTGTCGTCGCTCATTCGGTGGGCGGGGCAGAACGGGGCTGGTTTTGTTCGGCTAACGCCGCTGCATCAGCCGCTGGTGAGTGCGTATGCCCGAGGTGGGACAGAGCGGATTCAGCGCTACGGCAACCGGTTTTTTTACAACCGGCTGTTTATTGACGTGGAGGCGGTTGACGAGTTTGCCGGTACCCAATCGGTGCGCAACATGGTCCACAGTCCGGCCTTTCAGAGCCGTCTTGAGACAGTTCGCCAGGCTCCGGTGCTCGACGCAATGGGGGTGTATACCCTCAAGCTCGACGTGTTACGTCGCCTGTTTGAGGTGTTTGTTGAAACACACCTGAACAAGGGGACCCGTCGGGCCAACGACTTTAACGCCTACGTGGCCAGCCTGGGTGAGGCCGGCCCGCTTTATGCCGCGTTTGAAGCATTGGGTGATCGCTTCTGGTCCGAGTCGGCCTTTCCGGCCATGGCCAGCGAGGCATGGCGCAGCGGCGGCGGTGAGGCCGTGGTGGAAGAGGCCCCGGCTTGGCACGATTGGCGTGACTGGCCTGAAGCCTATCGGGATTGTCGCCATGAGGAGGTGCAGCAATTTATTAAGACCCATGGCGAGCAGATTCAGTTTTACCTATATATGCAATGGCTGGCCCATGACCAGCTGACCCAATTGGGGCACCATGCCTGGCAGCAGCGCTTGTCCATTGGATTGATGACGAGTGTGGAGGTTTCGCCCCACCCCTTCGGGGCTGAAACATGGGTGTACCCCGACATGGTGCTGCCAACCATGCGGCTTGATACCGGACCGGTGGGCCCCGAAACCGCGCCCCTGAATCCGGTGTTTTTGCGGGCCTGCGGTTATGAGCAGTGGCAGAGGTTACTGAGCCAGGCCATGCAGCCGGCGGGTGCCGTGGTACTGGAAGGGCTTGGGCAGCAGTTGTCCGGGGTGTGGCACCACCATGCCCATGGCCAAGCCTCGGCTCTCGTGCAATGGGGATGTGCCGACGAGCTGCTTGCCATTTTGGCAGGCCTAAGCCGCGAAAATCGTTGCCTGATTTTGTCTGGTCTTAACGATCCGCTGGTTGACACGGGTGGCCAAGAGGCGGGTGGTCAAGACGCGGGTGGGCCGTTTGGTATTCGATTGCAGGCGGCGCTGTGGTCGGTACCGACATCGGTGGGTATGGCTGATACCGAGGAAACCGGAGAGGCGCCGACCGACGAGTTGGTCGATTGGTCCCACCGACTCCAGGGGCGATCCATGGTGTCGTTAACCCCGGTTTTGGCCGGGCTGGGGCTGCTGCCCATCAGCGGGCTCGACTTGTGGTCGTTTTGGCATGGTCATGACGTGCAGGCGTTGTCTCAACCGTTGGAGGAGGCCGGTCTGCAGACATGGGGACAAGCATGGATGCAAGCATGGGTGCGGGCACGGGTGTTGCAGCGAATGGCCATTCTGTCTGCACTGGATGATGCCGGACTGTTGCCGTCGCATGTCACCACCGACCCGACCAGCGTCAAGGCGGTTGTGGACGATCTGGCCCTGCCTGTTTACACCCTGCTGGCTCGAACCGAGGCGCAGTTGGTGGTCTTCAATCCGCTGGACGTGGTTGGTGATGAGGCGCATACGGTTGTCCATGGCACGGCTTCGGCGGCCATGTCGGTGCTGGGAGGCCAAGACGTGTCGCAGGCATGGCCGGTTTCGGGCAGCACGACCGAGGCTGCCTTGCATGACGAAGGGGCCGATGCCGTGGACGGTCTGCCACGTTGGCCGCTGCCTCTTGAGGAAGTGTTGCCGAAAGTCGAGGCATCGCCGACTGTGGCCATGTTGGGCCAAACCCGGCCGTCCGATCGGGTTGACACCATAGCGGGTGAGGGAGGGGCTTCGGCCAAGGCGCCGGTGGCCATGATTCCCTTGGCCAGTTATCGCTTGCAATTTAACCAACACTTTACACTGAAGGCCGCCCAGGCCCAGTTGGACTACCTTAAGGCTCTGGGGGTGTCGCACTGTTATGCCTCGCCGTTGTTGTCGGCCCGGCCCGGCAGTAACCATGGCTACGACATTACCGACCACCACCAGTTCAATGCCGAGCTGGGTAGTGAGTCCGATTTTGTGGCGTTTACCGACACGCTTCGGCAGCATGACATGAAGCTGCTGGTGGATGTGGTGCCCAACCATATGGCCATTGGGGCACACAACGATTGGTGGGTGGATGTGCTCGAGCATGGGCCGTTGTCGGCAGTGGCCGATTATTTTGACATTGCCTGGACCTCGGTTAAGCCGGAGTTGCAGGGCAAGGTGTTGCTGCCCGTGCTGGGGGCCAGCTACGGACGGATTTTAGACAACGGCGAGCTTCGCCTGCGGTTTGATGCCGACCAGGGTCGCTTTAGCCTGCATTATTACGACCACCGCTTTCCCATTAACCCGGCCTCGTATGCCACGGTGTTGGGGTACCGGCTGGATGTGCTCACGGCACGGTTGGGCCCCAGCCATGAGGCCCTGCTTGAATATTTGAGTGTGCTCAAGGCCTTTGAATATTTGCCCGAGATGGGCGGGCCGGGCAAGGCGTACACTGAGTCGGAAACCGGGGCGGATACTGGGGCCGGTGGCGAAGTCGATCCGGTTCGGGTTGCCGAGCGCCTGCGCGAAGAACATATTGCCCAACGCCGTCTGGCGCAGTTGTGCCGACAGCAACCCGAAGTGCCCCAGTTTATCGAAGAGAACCTGGCCGACTTTCATTACCATGGGCAAGACCCCACCCGGCTGAATCGGTTGCACCAGTTGTTGGAGCAGCAGTATTACCGCTTGGCCTATTGGCGGGTGGCCCTGGATGAAATTAACTACCGCCGGTTTTTTGACGTCAACGATCTGGCGGCCCTGCGTGTGGAAGACCCCCGGGTGTTTGAGGCGACCCACCAGTACCTGCTTAAGTGGGTCGAGGCGGATCGCATCCACGGGTTGCGCATTGATCACCCCGACGGTTTGTACGATCCGGCCGGCTACTTTGAGCAGTTGCAGGCCGATATTTATTTTCGTCGGGCCAATCGCCGCCGCGATGCACGGGAAGCCGAGGCCGTGGCAAAAGACAAGGATCGCCTGCCGTGTTATGTGGTGGTGGAAAAAATTCTGGCCCACCATGAGCACCTGCCGGCCCCGTGGCCGGTGCACGGGACGACGGGTTACGAGTTTGCCAACTTGACCACCGGTTTTCTGGTGGCGGCCGGTCAGCAGAAGGCCATGACCCGTATTTACCATCGTTTTTTGGGCAGCGACGTGGATTATGCCGAAGGGGTGTTTGATTGCAAAAAACTGATTATGGATACGTCGCTGGCCAGCGAGTTGTCGGTATTGGCTCACCAGCTCAACCACATTAGCGAACAGCGATGGGACTGGCGCGACTATACCCTGAACACCCTGCGCAAGGCTCTGCGCGAAGTGGTGGCATGTTTTCCCGTGTATCGCACCTATGTAACCCCCCGGCATTGCAGCCGACAGGATGCCGACTACGTGGACTGGGCGGTGACCACGGCCAAGAAACGCGCCACGGCCATTGACCCGGCCATTTACGATTTTATTCGGCGCGTGCTGTTGCTGGCGTTCGAGCCGGGCGATGACGAGGCCTTTCGTGCCGAAGTGAGCATGTTTGCCCAGAAGTTTCAGCAGTACACCGGGCCGGTGATGGCCAAGAGTTTTGAGGATACTTTTTTCTATCGCTACAACCGTTTGGTGGCCCTTAACGAAGTGGGTGGCCACCCCGATCATTTCGGGGTCAGCATCAACGCGTTTCACTACCGCAACAGCGAGCGGCTGCGGTGGCAGCCCCACAGCTTTTTGAACCTGAGTACCCACGATGCCAAGCGATCGGGCGACGTGCGGGCGCGCTTGGCTGTGTTGTCCGAAATACCGTTGCGCTGGGGCAAGGCCGTTGCCCATTGGGCCACGCTGACCCAACGCTTTAAGACCCATGTGGACGGGGTGCCGTTTCCTGATCGCAATACCGAGTACCTGTTTTACCAAACCCTGATTGGGTTGTGGCCGGCAACGGCTTCGGCGCAGACGGAACTGCCGGATCTGTCGGGGCTGTGCTTGCGCCTGGAAGCTTATATGTTGAAAGCCGCCCGCGAGGCCAAGGTGCACACCAGCTGGGTAAACCAGAACCAGGCCTACGAGCAAGCCCTGGCGCAGTTTATTCAGCAGTGCCTGAACACGGGCGTGACGAATCGCTTTTTGGAAGCCGTGGCCGAATTTGCCCGGCCGGTGGTGGCCTGCGGTTACCTTAACAGCGTGGCCCAGCAGATGTTGCTGCTTACCGTGCCAGGGGTGCCCGACGTGTACCAGGGCAACGAGGATTGGTGCTTCCAGTTGGTGGACCCGGACAACCGCCACCCTGCCGATTTTGATCGGCTTCGGGCGTTGCAGCGGCAGTGTGCCGACCGCTCGGCCATTGATCCGGCCTGGTTGGCCAGCAGCGAAGCCATGGCCCAAAGCCCGCTGAAATGGTTTGTAACCCGGCAGTTGATGCAGTTGCGCCAGACGTACCCCGACCTGTTTTTGCAGGGGGCCTACGAACCGGTGAAGGTGGCCGGGGCCAAGGCTGGCCAGGTGATGGCCTTTATTCGTCATCATGAGGGGGCAGCGGTGCTGGTGGTTGTCAGCCGCTTCCACTTCGAGCGGCTGGGGCCTCTGGACGACGCGGCGCCGTTGACCATGGGTTCGGCAGCGTGGGGCAATACCACCTTGAAACTGCCCAAGGCCTTTCAGGGCCGTACCTGGCAGCGGCTGCTGGGCGCCGGTAAAACCGAGGGCACGGGTGAGGGCATGGGTAAGGATGAAGGCACAGGTAAGGGTATGGTGACCATCGACAAACAGATTGCCGTGGCCGATTGCTTCGACCCGACCCGCGGCCCCTGGGCTGTGTTAACCGTGTTGACCGTGTAAGCGCGGGCCTTGTAAACAATGTAACAAAAGGGGCTTCAGGGGGGTGATGGTTTGGTCGATACGCCCCGTACCGACCCTTTGGTGTTTTTGAGGACGCCTGATAACCCAAAGGGGCTCAACAGAGAGGGACAAGGTATACGCTATGACGTTTCTTAAAATTCCTTTACCCAGCAGCCCGTTGCTGCCACCGGTTGAACCCGCTCCCACCCGTCCGCCCCAGCCTAATGATGATCCAGGCCTTTACGACGGCTTGGGTGATGGAACCAGCAGCGGTAATCAACTGGCTCAGGTGACCACGATCGACCAGATGGCGCAAATAGGCGGTGGGACCGCCCTGGGCACAATTGAGGCCATGTATAACGAAGAGGCGTCTTCGCCACTTGGGGGCAGTAACGGTTAGGCTCAGGCTTCCAGCTGCGCCCGCTGCAGGCGGTCGCTGAAGTCGACGTAACCCGTTTTCCAGGCGCTAAAGGTGTCCAGGCAGGCCGTGCCCCCTTCGCGTTGGCCATTGCCCGACGCCTTGGTGCCACCAAAGGGCAACGGCACTTCGGCCCCGAAACTAGGCAGGTTAACGTACACCATGCCGGCCTCCAGGGCTTCGAGGGCTGCAAAAACGGTGTTGATACACCGGGTATGCACGGCCACGCTTAAGCCTTGGGCCGTGCCGTTGGCCATGGCCATGGCGTCTTGAAAGCCGTCGGCCACCATCAACCCCACCACGGGGCCAAACAGCTCGTCCTGGGCCAGGCGCATTGCGGGGGTGACATGGTCAAAGAGGGTGGGCTGCACAAACCACCCCGGCTCCTTGCCGGTTCCGGCCACCGTCTCGCGTCGGCCCCCATACAACAAGGTGGCGCCTTCCTGTTGTCCTTGCTCAATGGCCTGCAGTACCCGCTGCATGGCCGCTTTGCTAACCAGCGGCCCCATGGTACGGCCCGGCTGCACGGCAGCCATTCGGGCCAGCAGCTTGTCGCGCAGCGCCGCGTGAACCCGCTTGTCGACCACCACCCGGCTCGTGGCCGTGCAAATTTGGCCGGTCTGGGCAAAGGCCGCCTTTACAATGCAGTCGGCGGCCCGGTCTAAATCGGCATCGGCTAATACAATGCTGGCGTTCTTGCCGCCCAGCTGCAGGCTAACCCGCTTGAAGGTGGGGGCACACAACGTGTTAATGCGCCGGCCCGTTTGGCACGAACCGGTAAAGGCCACCAGGGCCACGTCTGGGTGGCTTGCCAAGGGCTCTCCGGCCGCCAGGCCACTGCCATGAACCAGGTTTAGCACGCCGTTGGGCAGCCCCGCCTCTGCCAGAATTTCGACCAGGCGCTGGGCCATCAGGGGGGTGTCTTCGGCCGGCTTAAACACCACCGTGTTGCCGCACACCAGGGCCGGGGCAATTTTCCACACCGGTGCGGCCACGGGAAAGTTAAACGGGGTAATGCACGCCACCACACCCAAAGGGGTACGCACGGTCATGCAGTGCTTGTCGGGCAGTTCGCTCGGGGTGGTTTGGCCATGCAACCGGCGCCCCTCGCCAGCCATCAGGCGCAGCATGTCAATGGCCTTCTGAATATCGATACGGGCTTCGTGCGCGACCTTGCCCATTTCCCGCGTCATTTCCTCGGCCAGTGTATCCTGCCGGGCTTGCAGAAGTTGGGCGGCCCGGAACAGTATCTCGCCGCGCCTGGGGGCTGGGATGTTTCGCCAGGCCGGGTAGGCCGAGGTGGCCGCAGCCACGGCCATGGCCACGTCGGCCGAATCGCCGGCAGCGGCCAGGCCAATCAGGTCGGCGGGGTCGGCCGGGTTGCGGTTGGGTGTTGTGGCCCCCGACTGGGCCGGTTGCCACTGGCCGTCAATATAATGGAGGTGGGTGGTGGTCATCATCATAGCCCTACTGTAGGGCAAGCCGGTTGGTTGGGACAACTGGCACAACAACCGGGATATGAGTCGGGGGCGAATTGTAACAAGCCGTCAAGTTGCCGGTCACATACGTCGATACTCGGGTTGTGGATTGAATGGGTTGATTAGGAGACCGCCTTGATGAAACCAGGCAAGCTGTACCATTATGCTCGGGTTCCCGACACGTTTTTGGGGCCCCATGTCAGTTTTGCCTGGCTAGACCGAACGACGACACGCCACGGGAGCCAGTGGGCCATTAGTCCGTTGTGCCAGGGGCTGTGCGTGGCGTTTGTGTTGGCGGTGGTGGGTGTTTTTGTAGGCGTCATCTACCATGTGCCCGAATGGCCGGCATGGGCACCGTCGCAAACCCCTGACGCCCTGGTGATGGCCCTGATTGCGACGGTCGGCGCGGTGGGTCTGTGGCAATGGCCCCGGCTAAGCAGCCGCATTACGTTGAACATGACCGAGGATTGCATGGTGCTGACGTCGGGCTCCGGCGAACAAACCCGTATTGCGCGCGAGGCCATCCAGTCCATGGACATTCATGCGGGTATGGTCAATGTGGACGAGGATAGTTCGTTCTGGTTTTACTATGTGGTGTTGTGTGCGTCTGGTCGCGATCCGATGCCGTTGGTGGGCTCGCCCAAGCAGCGTGACATTGAGCGCTTTATGACCGACGTGGCCCATTGGGGCGGCGTCGAGGTGCGCGATTTTGCCAGTGACAAGCTGAACCGCCGGTTCAGTCTGGGCAAGCTGATGCGCATGGTCACCGGCCAGCCGGCCGAAGAACGGGCTTCGTGGCACGGCCGATAGTAGGCACATCAACCCGCCATCTTACCCCATGGCGTAAAGGCGCAGAAACTGCTTGAGCCGGGTCAGGTGAATACGCAGGTCGGGCTGTTCGCGTCGCAGTTCCATGCGCAGCTCGCGGAAGCTCTGTTCGACGAGGAAGGCCTTAAGTAGTTCGGTCAGGTGCGTGTGATCGGAAGGTACGCAGACCACACTGCCAACATGGCCGAGGTAGGTTTTTAGGAAAAGCATGCTGATCCAGTACAGCCAGTACCGGCACCACGGGCGGACGTCTTCCACCTTGTCGGGGTGCGACGCGCGCAGGTTGGCCAGGGCGGTATGGCCCAGCGTGGCAATCGAGAAAAGCAGGTCGGCCACGTCTTTTATGGCAGGGTGTTTCTGGCGCCGCACCTCCAGCGGAAAGTACAGATCGCCGTCAAAATCGAGAATGTAGATTTGATCGTCGCCGCAGCGGATCATGTTGTGCAGCTTGTAGTTGCCGTGGCAGCGAATGAGGTAGCCGCAGACGTTGAGCTGGTGCAGGTGGTCAAACCGTTCAACCAGTCCCGAGCAGTTGGAGAGGATAAAATCGATGTCGCCATGCAGGCTCTCGTCAAACTGGTTGAAGTCTCGGATTAAAATTTCCAGGGTGTCCTGCACTTCTCGGGTAAACACTTCCGACAGCTTGTCGAGGTAGCCGGGCTCGACCAGTTGCGGGCTGAAGGCTTTGTCTCGGGTGGGTTGCGACAGGGCGGCATGGAAGTCGGCAGTGGTTTTGCCAATGGCCTCGATGACCCGGATCAGCTCGTCGTCCATCAGTGCCAGTGCTTCTTGCGGAATGGGGTTGTTGACCACGTCGGTCAGGGGGGTGTCGGGCTGATGCACGGGGACCGCCTTCAACTGCTTGGCAGGCATGGCCAGCAGCTTTTTGAAGAAGTGCTGGATGTGCGCCTCGATAAAAGCGGCACAGTCGCCGTCGTTTTGGGCATAGCGTTGCAGCATGGCAATATGGGCCGGCTTCTTCTCGGCCTCGGTGTAGCTTAGGCCCCCCGTTACAATGGGAAA